>CAIXNQ010000175.1 GCA_903920835.1 uncultured Bacteroidota bacterium
GATTGGAAACAGCTCTACAGCCGGAAGCGCCATATTGAACGGACCCAACAACTTTTTCATTTGGAGAGGAGAATTAGACGATTATGCTTACACCTCTACATTTAACTGATTATTTTTCGACCCCTTTACTTTTTTAAAGGGGCGATTCTTATTGTGAAAATATTTTTTTAAACTTATTACAAAATTATATAAATTATCGGGCTTAGTATGGACAAAACAAAAATTATTAAACAAGCAGAAAAAGTGGAAGAGTGTTTTGAATCGAGTCTAAAAAATTTGACCACTTTCAATGCAAAAGAATGTGACGTGAAAGTGGAAAAAAAATGTGAGATCGATGAATTCAAAAAAAAATTTCCTGACGCAATTTTTATAGAGCCCAAACAAAAAAGCAAAATTTTTGTAAAAAGAGATCCCAAATTAGATGAGCAAGCAGCTCTTAGAAAAGATTACGAAAGAGTGGTGGGGATTTTTGAAAGCGCCGAAGAATACAAATATGGCATTGAATTTTGGCTCAACCATTTGCCTGGGGACGATCTGTGTCTATGGAAAATTCCCTCAAACACGCCTTGTATTATCCCCCGATATGTGGCTCGGCATCTCGAAGAATCGCTTTGCTTTAAACAGCCAAGAGCAGCAAAAAATGCATCGGAAATCGTTCCAAATCCTAACTTTTCCGACCTCGATCAATACATACAACAAGTAGATTATAAAAAAGTGGGATCGTTTCATCCCATTCAATCGTATTAATCATTATGAGTGCAAGCAACCCAGTTGTGGCAGATGTAATTAAAATTGTCAGGCTGATTATCAAGCAAAATAATGCTGAATCGATTTCTGACCAGACGATTCTCGATTACGTGAACAGATTTATTCAATACGATTTGCCGGCAAGGCTGCAGCCCCTTGAATACAAAACCTCTTATTCACTTGAGCTCACTCCCAACGTTTCGGCTTACCCGGCACCCATTACCAATTTACCTTCAGGCACAAACGTACCCACCTACAACAGCTTTTTATCTCCCGCGACGATTGATTCCTATTTGATCTCTATGAATCAAAGCCCAGCAAATAACCAGTGGTGGTTTCCAAACATGATTTACAATCAGTACCTTTTCAATGGAAATGGAGGCGCTGTTTATTCATTTAATTTAAATCAATCGCCAATCATGCAGGGATATATCGATCAAAATAACATGCTACACTCTTGCGTTTACATCACAGCCCTGGATATCAACAACAATTTGATGGTATTGCAAGACTCTCCTATCAACTTGCAAAATGGGTCGATGATGGACAGCGACGGATTTTCTTTTGGGTCGGTCGATTATTTGACAGGGCAAGTTGACATCAGCTTTCCCAGTCAGGTTCCCACTTCAAGCGCCGTCAACGGGCAGTGCATTCCCTATACTCCTGGAATGCCCAACCAGCTTTTTTATTATAATAATACGTTTTTCTTTAGCCCTGTGCCTGACAAACCTTATCTTTTTAAAATTTGCGCTTATATGAATCCCAGCGCATTTTTATCTACTACCGAAAATGTTCCTTTTCGCTATATGACTGAATACTTGGGACGGGGAGCGGCGAGAAAAATTCTCATGGATTTTGGCGATGTAGAGCAGCTTCAGCTATATGAATCTGCTTTTCAAGAACAAGAGGACTATATTTTGAGAAGGACATACCGGCAAAGGCAAAACCAGCCGTTTCCCTCTATTTATAACGCGCAAAATAGCAATAACAATTTTTTTGGATTTGGGTGGAGGGGA
>CAIXNQ010000176.1 GCA_903920835.1 uncultured Bacteroidota bacterium
ATAATTAAAAAAGTTTAAATAAAATATTTTTTGTTCTTTGAATAAATTAAAAAGCATTTTTAAATCTTTCAGTAATAAAAATTGAACTACTTCTTTTAAAATTAACAAACGAGTTTAATTTTGAAATAACTATTTTTGTTGAAATTTAAAATTAAATCTTTTGGCAGGTTATAAAAATCTTTTCAAGCAAACAGCAATCTACGGACTAGCAACAGTGTTGCCAAGAATGTTCAGTTTTTTGCTTGTACCGCTTTACACCAAATTACTTCCAAAAGCAGAATATGGTCAAGTTACTGTAATTTTTGCCTATATGATTTTCTTTAATGTGATATTGGCTTATGGAATGGAGACTTCGTTTTTTCGTTTTTATAATAAAGAATCCGATAAAAAAAACGTAGTTGAAACTGCTTTAATTTCTGTGTTTTGGTCAACAATTATATTTTTAGCATCAACTTTAATATTCAAGAATTATCTTTCTGAAATTTCTGGAATAAATATTAATTACATTACTTATTCCATTTGGATTTTAGCCCTCGACGCTTTTGTAATCATCCCTTTTTCTAAATTAAGAGCCAATCAAAAACCTATTTTTTATGCGATTGTAAAGATTGGAAATGTGGTTGTAAACCTTCTTTTGAACTTGTTTTTTCTGTTTTTTTTACCAAAAATTGTTGCATCAAATCCCGACTGTTTTTGCGAAACAATTTATGTAGAGAATTTCCAAATTGGTTACATTTTTATTTCAAATATTGTTGCTAGTTTCATTACACTAGCACTTCTTTCGCCCGACTATTTTAAAGTAAATTGGCATTTTGACTTTCAATTATGGAAGAAAATGATGCGCTATGGTTTGCCGATTTTAGTTGCTGGAATCGCTTTTGCCATTAATGAACAATTTGACAAAATACTCCTAGGGAAACTATTACCACCAAATATTGCCGATGCTCAAGTTGGGGTTTATTCGGCTTGCTATAAACTAGGGTTATTTATGGTTTTATATAGAACCGCTTATACGCTAGGCATTGAACCGTTTTTCTTTAGTCATGCTGCCAATGAAAATGCGCCACAAACTTATGCCAAAGTAACAAAGTATTTCGTGATTTTTGGTTCTTTTATTCTGCTGGTGGTGATTGTTTTTGCCGACATTTTCAAAAGAATTATGATTCCAAATTCAACTTACTGGGAAGCAATGAAAGTTGTTCCTTTGATTATATTAGCGAATTTTTTCTTAGGAATTTATACTAATTTATCGGTTTGGTATAAATTGATTGACAAAACCTACATTGGAGCGTATATTTCAATAATTGGTGCCATAATAACACTGTTACTTAACTTTTGGCTGATTCCTGTATTAGGTTATTATGGTTCTGCAATTGCAACAATTGCTGCTTATGGAAGCATGATGTTTATTTCATATTATTTAGGAAAAAAACAATATCCAATTCCTTATGAAATCAATGCTATTAGCGCCTATTTAGGTATTTCAATTGTTTTTTCTGTAATTTCTTTTTATTTTTTTAGAGAAAATTACTTTGTTGGAATCGGGTTGATATTTGTATTTCTACTTTATATTTATAACAACGAAAAAACATTACTACTACAAATTATCAAAAGAAAAAAAAAATAAAATGACCATTAATATCATCAATAAATCTAGCCATCAATTGCCAAGTTATGAAACTATAGCTTCGGCAGGAATGGATATTCGAGCCAATCTCGATGAACCAATTTCACTAAAACCTTTTGAAAGAACAATAATAAAAACAGGACTTTACTTAGAACTTCCTATAGGATTTGAAGCGCAAGTTCGTCCTAGAAGCGGTTTGGCTGCAAAACATGGAATTACTGTTTTAAACACACCAGGCACTATTGATGCTGACTATAGAGGGGAAATTGGTGTGATTTTAATTAATTTATCATCTGATATTTTCACAATCGAAAACGGAGAGAGAATTGCACAATTAATCATCGCAAAACACGAACGTGCAGAATGGATAGCAGTTGAAAAATTATCTGAAACCCATAGAGGCGAAGGTGGTTTTGGGAGTACTGGATTAAAATAATATAAAATAATTTTACTTACTTTATTGATATTGATTCCGAAACCAAACCTTAATCCATTCGCGTTTCAGGATTAAAAACATGACTTCTTCTGAAAGTAAAACCAAATCTGAACCATCAAGTTTTCTGATCTGTTCTTCCGAAACATCAATTATATAGAGCAGGTTTAGATAAGAAGCAAATTTGTTGTTTATCAATCGGTATATTTTTTCATGAAGCTGAATCTTCAATTCATCTGGAGAAGTACTCAAAGGGAAATCAATTGCTTCGTTTGCAAAATTAAAATCCTTATTAATCTGAGTGATTAATTTTAAATAGAGATTTGACGCTTCTGCTTCCGATAAAAGCAAATCTGTAGAAAGTGGTGCAATAAACATCAGCTAATTTTATATGTTTTTATTAAGTTATGGTTTCCGTTTTTATCAAAAAAGCTAAAAAAACTTATTGAAATTTATTTCTAAGAATAGATAGAAGTGCCCGATTGAAACCTCCTTTAACTTATTCAAATATACTAAAATTCATTTTATTGCAATAATATTTTTTTTGGAATAAATCTTTCTAAAGAAATTTAACAAGTATTTTTTTTTACCACTAGTGCAATATATTTATCATTTTTTGTAAATTTCGACGGTTAAAAGATCAATAGAATTTCTATAATTTGAGACAATCGATTTGGTTTTTCAAAAGATATTTCAATGAAAATCAAAAGTTAAATTGGTGATTACAAAAACTATTATATTATGAGATGGTTAATTTTAAATCGAACTGGAGACATAACTTTTACAAATAGTTATAATGATTCTGTTAGAATTGCTTATTGTTTAAATGCAAATGTTGTTAGTGTTGGTATTGGAAATAGCATTTTTAATGTTGATGTTTTAAAGGAACATTTGCCTTTGCTTCCAAAAATGGACATGCTTTTAAGGTTAAGCCGAAACAAAAAAGAATATGAAGAAATTAATGAGGGTGTTCAGCACATTAAAAATTATCCGAAAATAAAAAACAAAAAGGCTCCAGATATTATATTCTATAACGTAGCGAAAAAAAAATTAAGCGATATATTTGATATAGAAATAGACATATTAATTGAGAAAACAAACCAAATATATGGCACTAAAACCCTTAAACATCTATTCAATAGTGATTGTTTCTATAGCTATCACGGAGATGAAAACACCTCTTTTTTTGAACCAGAACCAGATAGTCCCGAGGGTAAATTATTATACGAAACGGTTCTTGAATTAGATTTACCAGATCCAGAAAACGGTGCGCCTTTATTCTTTTTGTGCTTGAATAAAATGGACGACACGACCAAAACTCCTTTTGATATTCATCCGTCAAGTTCTAAAAAAGCCGAAAAACTTGATGCTATTTATGCCGACAAAAGCTGCAAGTTTTCATTTATGACAAAACTAAATGAAAATGAACTTCAAATTTGTCGTGAGGATCTAACGCTGCCTACAGCTGAATTTAGACAAAAAATTGAGCAATGGGCACAAATTTGTTTTAACAATCCCAACTCGAATAAAGGCTTAAGTTTTTTCAGAAAAAACATTAAAGATTGGTTGCCTTCTACTGAAAATTTAGTTCAAGAGAGCAAAGTGATAAAAAACAATAATGAGCTAATTAGACCTCCGGTTAATGCGCAAATTTCTTTTGGAGAGATGCCAATTGCTCAAATTTGGAAATTAATGCTTGATAGTAAAATCATTTTAGAAGACGTTTATAACAACTTAATGAAGAAAAAAGAAGAACAAAAACCAAAATTTGACGGGCGTTGGCCTGTGGTTATCTACAACTTTACTGACTTTGCTAAGATTGATGAAGTGCCCGAAAACAATGAAAACCAACAAGTAGTATCTGTAAGAAAAACAATTTCGTTAGATTAAAAATTTAAACAACAAATCAATATGAAAACAAATCAATTAAATTACATCAAAGCTTCGATTAGCAACGTAGCTCTATTAGAAATTGAAAATCTCATCGATTTCTGTAAATACACAGAACAACATCACATTAAAGAAATTTTTGTTCTCGAAAAAGAACTAAAATTCGGAATCTTATCGCACCAATTACTGCTCACCACCCCGTCGCTTGGCTATCAAAATCTTGATGATGCTAGAAAAGCAGTGCTCAACAATTTTCCTTCCTCCGAAGATTTTTATCAAGCTTTGAAAGAAGGAATTCACACCTACGAAATCTTTGAAATGCAAACAAAACACGGCATTAACGACAAAGAACTGCTTCAAAAACTGCATGACGAAGACTATTTGACCGGTTTTGAAAACTACAAAATGGATTTTGAAAAGTTTCAAGAAGCAAATCCGAACGTGGCAAAATTTCAAAATGCGTATGAATTATACCAACATACGAATGAAAACAAATTCGACGATTTCAATCAGCTCCTTGCCGCTTTTGCTGGCGGTTTCAGTTCTTCAAGCGAATATAAAGACGCTTCACTAAAAGGATATGAAAACAAAACAGAATATGATATTGCAATGAACAACGGTTTTCCGAACAAAGAATATTATGAAAAAGCCAAAGCCGTCAACGTAGCTACATATAATGAATATATTCTCAAAAACAATTTAGAAGTTTCTTATCCAGAACTAACCCACGACAAATCATTACTGCTTTTTTTAATCAGCAAAATTGAACAAGGAAAAAAAGCCAGCATCAACAAGCTCCAAGCCCTGCTTGATAGCGAACTAAAGAGTTATAAATCTGCCGACGGTAAACTGGCTCACTGGTTCACAACATCGCTGTCAAATACCAATGATTTTATTGACTTTATCGAAAAAGCTCCCGAAGTGGCAAAGTTTGGCAGCTATGATTCTGATGGAGAGTTTCTAGAAATTTTTCAACTTAAAAACAGAAGCGTCGTTATTGACGGTAGCAACATTGCCCACAACAGTAATGCTGCAACAAAAACCAAACCATCAATAGCCAATTTGCTGACAATGGTTCGGTTTTTAAAGTCAAAAGGATTTAGTGAAATTTTGATTATTGCCGATGCCTCGCTCCGTCATAAACTTTGCGATTTAAACAAAATAGACCAACTCCATCAAGAAGCCAAATATTTAATTGCCCCCGCTGGCGTCACTGCCGATGTTTATCTGCTCGATCATGTCAAACAAAAACACTGCCTGCTGGTGAGCAACGACACCTTTAAAGAATACAAATTGACCGACCCATGGGTAGCACTTCATGTCGATTCGTACAGACTTACATTTATGATTACCGACGACGGCGTTTTTATGCCTGATTTGTAAAATAAATCAATTGCAAAAAACCAAAAACACCGCTACGAGGTCACCTACATCATAGCGGTGTTTTAGTTTATTAACCTGAATTAAAGATTCAGAATTTAATTGCCCGAAATATCGAACAATATTGACAGCGTTTCTTTTATTAGAGGTTTCGATGTAGAATTACCATTTTATTGTAGTTGAAACAATACAAAAAAAGCTACCAAATTAGGTAGCTTTTTTTTAGTAAGTAAGTTTAAATTGAGTTTATAAACGTTTTATTTAACTTTATTAAGTATTGCTTTGAAAGCTTGTGGGTGATTCATTGCTAAATCTGCAAGAACTTTACGGTTCAATTCGATTCCGTTAGCTTTAACTTTTCCCATAAACTGTGAATACGACATTCCTTCTAAACGAGCTCCAGCGTTAATACGTTGAATCCATAACGAACGGAAATTTCTTTTATTCACTTTTCTATCACGGTATGCATAGCACATGGCTTTCTCAACCGCATTTTTAGCAACCGTCCAAACGTTTTTTCGACGACCAAAGAAACCTTTGGCTTGCTTCATAATCTTTTTTCTTCTTGCTCTTTTAGCAACTGAATTTACTGATCTTGGCATAATTTTTTTTGTTTTTTTGTAGCAGGCGTCTCGAATTTAATCAAAAGAACTTTGTGGCCATGCTCCAAGGTTATTTATTAATTTTTTAACCTAAAGAATTCTTTAAAGTTGTATATTGTATTACTGTATACTGTATTCTACATTATACAATCTACATTATACAATTCTTAGATGATTCTTAATTGTTGTTTTACACTTTTCATATCAGTACTGTGTACTAATGCTGAGTGCGTTAACGCTAATTTGCGTTTCTTAGACTTTTTAGTCAAAATATGACTTTTAAAAGCATGCTTTCTTTTAATCTTTCCAGAGCCAGTAACTTTAAATCGTTTCTTAGCGCTAGATTTGGTTTTCATTTTAGGCATTTTTTCCTAGTTTTTTAATTTATTCTTACTTACTTATCTTTTAGTCTAAAGTAGAAAGTAGAAAAGTTGAAGGTCTCTTGCTGACTTTTAACTTTACGTCTTTCCCCTCTAAGACTTATTTTTTCTTTTTTGGAGCAATAAACATAATCATTCTCTTTCCTTCGAGAACTGGCATTGCTTCTACTTTTCCAAATTCTTCTAAATCTGTAGCTAACCTCAAAAGTAAAATTTGACCTTGATCTTTATAGATAATTGATCTACCTTTAAAAAACACAAAAGCTTTGAGTTTAGAACCTTCTTTCAGAAATTTCTCAGCGTTTTTTCTTTTAAATTCGTAATCATGTTCATCTGTTTGGGGACCAAAACGAATTTCTTTTACAACAATTTGTGTAGATTTTGCTTTAAGTTCTTTTTCACGCTTTTTTTGCATGTAAACAAACTTTTTGTAATCCATTATTTTACAAACGGGCGGTTCAGCATTCGGAGATATTTCGACTAAATCTAATTCAAATTGGTCGGCTAATCTGAGCGCGTCAGCTATTTTAAAAACTCCTGGCTCTACATTTTCACCTACAAGTCGTACTTCGGGAACACGAATTAAATTATTGATTCGATGGGCGTCTTTTTTTTCTACTCTAGGTTGATAACCTTTGTTACTTCTAATTGCTATGGCTTTATAATTTTAAATTAAACTTCAAATGTTTTTAATGTTTTGCTAATTTCTTCATTTACAATTGCAGCAAATTCATCAATTGTAATAGTGCTGTTTCCTTTTCCTTCTTGACCATGACGTCTGATAGAAATGGTGCCATTTTTCTCTTCTTCTTCGCCAACAATTATCATAAATGGCGTTTTTTGAACCTCAGCATCTCTAATTTTTCTTCCGATTGTTTCGTTTCGGTTGTCAATTAGGGCGCGAATTTCGTGATTTTCTAGCAAATCTAAAACTTTTTTCGCATAATTTTCATATTTCTCACTCAAAGACAATATTATAGCCTGCTCTGGCATTAACCAAAGCGGAAAATTTCCCGCTGTATGTTCTAGTAAAATTGCTATAAATCGTTCCATAGAACCGAATGGTGCTCTATGAATCATTACTGGTCTATGAAGTTTATCGTCAGAACCTTTATATGTTAATTCAAATCTTTCAGGCAAATTATAATCAACTTGAATTGTTCCAAGTTGCCAACTTCTACCTAAAGCGTCTTTTACCATAAAATCAAGCTTTGGTCCATAGAAAGCTGCTTCACCAGTTTCGATAACGTAATTCAAACCTTTATCTTTTGCTGCGCTGATGATTGCATTTTCTGCTTTTTCCCAATTTTCGACACTTCCAATATATTTTTCTGGGGTTTCTAAATCACGAACAGAAACTTGAGCGGTGAAATTTTCAAATCCAAGAGAGCCAAAAACATAAAGCACTAAATCTATTACTTTTTTAAACTCAGAATCTAATTGGTCTGGTGTACAAAAAATATGGGCATCGTCTTGCGTAAATCCTCTAACACGAGTTAATCCGTGCAACTCACCACTTTGTTCATATCTATAAACTGTTCCAAATTCGGCATATCTTTTTGGTAAATCTTTATAAGACCAAGGTTTTGTATTGTAAATTTCACAGTGATGTGGGCAATTCATTGGTTTCAACAAAAACTCTTCTCCTTCTGCAGGTGTTGTTATTGGCTGAAAACTGTCAGCACCATATTTAGCATAATGACCCGAAGTTACATATAGTTCTTTTTGACCAATATGTGGTGTAACTACTTGTTCATAACCTGCTTTTTTCTGTGCTTTTTTTAGAAATTGTTCAAGTCTATCTCTCAACGCAGCTCCTTTTGGCAACCACAATGGCAATCCTTGTCCTACTTTCTGAGAGAATGCAAAAAGGTCTAGTTCTTTTCCTAATTTTCTGTGATCTCTTCTTTTGGCTTCTTCAAGTAAAATTAAGTAATCGGTTAAATCTTTTTGTTTTGGAAATGAAATTCCATAAACACGAGTTAACTGCTTATTTTTTTCATCACCTCGCCAATAAGCGCC
>CAIXNQ010000177.1 GCA_903920835.1 uncultured Bacteroidota bacterium
AAACTCATAAAAAAATAACTAACCCTAAGGCAGCTGCAATTTTGCAGCTGCTTTACTATTTAAAAAACTATGAAAAATATTGTATTACTTATAGTAGCATTTTTTACTTTTTTAACTTGCCCAGCACAAGTAGGAGCATTAGACCCTGCCTTTGGGGTTAATGGCAACGCCATGCATATTTGTACTACTGACTATTTCGATTTTAATTCTATTCGATTGTCAGATAACAGCTATTTATTGTTCGGCAATCAGCTAAGTCATTACACTGCTGATGGCAATCTGGATTTAACTTATGGTGTCAATGGCTATAAACCAATAATGATTCCAAATTTTGGAGGCTTTCCAAAACTGCAAGCTGATGGCAAAATAATATTGGCAGGCAACTCTAACTCGCCAGTAACCACTTGCGCTCTTGGTCGTATAGACATCAATGGTTCGCCAGACCCTAGTTTTGGCACCAATGGTAAAGCTACTTATACGGGTTTAGATAGTTTTCAATTTATGGACATCTCTCCCGATCAAACAATTGTATCCTCAGCAGTTACTTCTGGCAATCAATTATTTAAAGTATATAAAGTCTTGCCCAACGGAAGTCTCGATACTAGTTTTGGCACAAACGGCATTGTTGATACTAAAGTTTATCCTTCAGGGACAGATAATTATGTACTTGGTGGACTGAACGTGCAACAAGACGGCAAAATTGTTGTTTCGGGATATGTTACACATTATGATGTTGGTAGTTCTATAGCAACGTATGGAATGTTTGTGGTGCGCTATTTAGCAAACGGCAGTCTAGACCCTACTTTTGGCACAAACGGAATTTCTATTTATTCTGACTATCTTTTTGGTTCAATTGTTCAAATCATTCAACCCGATGGTAAAATAGTGATTGCGGGTAGTTCCTATACTGTCAATCCACTTGTCTTTTCAATTGACAGTATGAGATTTTTGCCTAATGGTGCTTTAGATACCACCTTTGGAAATAATGGATTTACGGCGGATGCTTTGACCAATACTAATTCACTTGAAATAAATAATATCCTGTTACAACCAGACGGTAAAATTGTTTTGGTTGGCGGTAGTACTAATACTGATCAATTCTTAATTGCGCGCTACACCACAGCTGGTGTTTTAGACCCTAATTTTAACAACACAGGTTTTAATTTACTTCAAATTAATAACCTATCATTTAGTCACTATCTTAATGTTTATTTACAACCTGACTTAAAGTTAGTAGCTATTGGCAATGGCTATAATAGCAGCACTAATCTTTACTCAACCGTTTTTTCTCGTTTCAACTCTGGTTTGTTGGAGGCAGAGGGGTTTAGTAAGAGTGAGGTGGGGGTTTACCCTAATCCTAGTGAAGGTATGGTGTATCTGGACAATAGCAATAGCAGTTTTAAAACCGTTCAGGTCTATAACAGCATCGGGCAATTGGTCAGCACCCAAACACTTGGGGTTGGTTCTAGTGTTAGCATCGACCTTAGTAGTTACAGCAAAGGGGTTTATTTATTGAACTTTCAAGGCGAAAAAGGGGGTAAGAGTTGTAAAGTGGTGAAGGAGTAGTTTTAGTTGTAAAAATGCTTAAAATTGCTTGTCTTTCAAACTTTGTGGAGCAAATGAGTATTAATACAATTGTGATTGAAACTAAAAACCCTTTCAGTTTATAACTAAAAGGGTTTTTGAATTTAATTAATTTTTGAAATAGGAATTCAAAATTAATTTTATTTGAATGCAGGAATTCCAGTAATATCAGCACCAGTAATCAACAAGTGAATATCGTGGGTTCCTTCATAAGTAATTACAGATTCTAAATTCATGCTGTGGCGCATAATAGAATATTCACCGGTGATTCCCATTCCGCCTAGAATTTGACGGGCTTCTCTAGCAATATGAATTGCCATATCTACATTGTTTCTTTTTGCCATTGAAATTTGAGCCGTAGTAGCGCGCCCTTCATTTCTCAATACGCCAAGTCGCCAAGTGAGCAATTGCGCTTTAGTAATTTCGGTAATCATTTCGGCAAGTTTCTTTTGTTGCAATTGAGTTCCAGCAATCGGCTTGTCGAATTGAATTCGCTCTTTTGCATATCTTAAAGCAGTATCATAACAATCCATTGCAGCTCCAATGGCGCCCCACGCGATGCCGTAGCGTGCAGAGTCTAAACATTGCATTGGCGCTCCAAGACCCGACTTGCCCGGCATTAGATTTTCTTTAGGAACTTTAACGTTATCAAAAATAAGCTCACCAGTTGCAGATGCTCTCAGCGACCATTTATTGTGGGTTTCTGGTGTTGAAAAACCTTCCATTCCGCGTTCAACAATCAATCCGTGGATACGTCCTGATTCATCTTTTGCCCAAACTACGGCGATGTCTGCAAAGGGAGCGTTCGAAATCCACATTTTGGCACCGTTCAATAAATAATGATCGCCCATGTCTTTAAAATTGGTAATCATTCCACTCGGATTTGACCCAAAGTCAGGTTCTGTTAGTCCGAAACAACCCATAAATTCGCCTGTGGCTAACTTTGGCAAATATTTTTTACGTTGCTCTTCTGTTCCAAATTTCCAAATTGGATACATCACTAATGACGATTGAACAGATGAAGTCGAGCGAACGCCCGAATCGCCACGTTCTATTTCTTGCATGATCAAACCATAAGAAATTTGATCCAAACCAGCACCGCCATATTCTTCGGGAATGTAAGGGCCAAAACCACCAATCTCGCCAAGACCTTTAATAATTTGTTTAGGAAATTCGGCGCGTTGCGCATAATCTTCAATGATTGGGGAAACTTCGCGCTTAACCCAAGCTCGAGCAGAATCTCTAACCAATTTATGTTCTTCGGTCAGTAAATCGTCTAGCAAGTAGTAATCTGGTGATTGAAATAAATCTGGTTTCATATTTTTATTTTTTATTGTAGTTTGAAAATGAATCTTTTTTATTAAAATTGTTCGCAAATTTACTGAAAGAAATGTAACAAATCTACTAACGATTGTTATAATTTTTAACCTTACAACCATTTCAATTATTAATTTATGTTTTTAATAAAATTATACTATTCATACTTTGATTAATTTAATATTTAGATATGTTTTCAAAACACTTCTTTTCAAACCAATTAATTCAAACTACTTTTGAAATCCAATTAACAACCTTAATTTTATGATTTCAATAGATATAGTTTTTTGTTGCTTTTTTGTTTACGGGCTTTATAAAGGCTATCGAAATGGCTTTTTTATAGAACTCGCCTCATTATTTTCGTTTATTGTTGGGGTTTATGCTGCAATTAAGTGTTCAAGTTATGTTCGAAATTATCTTTCACAACAAGTGAGTTGGTCGCCGAAAATAATTCAAATAGCCGCATTTTTGCTGACATTTACAGGAGTGTTGATTGCTATTTATTTTCTAGCAAAAGTATTTACAAAAATTGCCGATTTCGCTTTTCTTGGTTGGCTCAACCGATTTGTCGGAGCAATAATAGGACTAATAAGAATGTTTTTGTTTTTGAGTGTGTTTTTAAGCATTTCAAATAAAATTACTTCAGAATTCATTCCAAAAACAATCCAAAAACAATCGGTTTTTTACAGACCGATTCTGAAGGTTTCGAAAATTATTTTTCCTGTTTTAGAACACAGTTTTGAAGAATTAAAAAGCAAGATTAATGTTTTGTAAGCATCAAAAACGAAAGCTACAATGACCTCAAAAAACAGTTAAAACCTGAGTTCGATTATTCTTTTATTATGATATTAACCACATAGAAACATAGGTTTTTGATTGTTCATTAAGGCGTAAGGCTAAATTTAAGTAAACATAGCTATGTGGAAAATGTAATTTTCAATAAAAAACATTTTTCTATGAATCTGTGTGGTTTAATATTAACAATCGAACTGAGGTTTAAAAATATTTTGATTTCGGTGTATCTAACATTCAAGTTCTAAAAACTTTTTCCGCAAATTTGCAATTTTTTTTACGTTTATAAGGACGTTTAAATTTGTGAATTTGCGGTTTAATTTTTAAATATTTTAAATTATTAATATCTCAAATAAAATTTATGGACTTTCTGTTCGTAATGGTTTGGTTGCTTTAATTACATTCACCACTTGATAACAAAAAAAAATCCCGATGGCTCGGGATTTCTATTTTGTAAAAAATTAATTGGTTTAGTAATTAAATTTTGATCTGTTGTCTTCAATTGTTGCATCAGCTTTTAGCGTTGGCAAAGCACTGTTGGCTTTTCCGCTGTTTACTCCTTTAAGTTTTGCTAAATAAGGAGCATAATCAGTAATTGCAGGAGCTTTAGTCACCACTTTTGGCTTGATAATATATACACCAGAAGTTCCTTCTATCGGAGCAGATATTTTATTTAATCCACAACCGAATGCTACACCAACAACTTTTAATTCTTGACCAGCATTAGGCAAGACACCATTTTCCATAGTTAAATCAGTTGCTGTTTGAACAGTTGTTGCGTTTGCAGTTGCTATTGCTTCAAGTGAAGCACCTTTTAATTTTGCTTTTAGTTTCTCTGCTTTTTTCTTGTTTCTAAGAATTGGCTCAATTCCTGGTCGAGCATCTTCAATTGGAGTTAAACCAGCAGGATTTACTTTTTTTACTTTGGCAATCACTTGACCAAGATTAGCAATTTCAAATCTTTTAACGTCTCCAACTTTAGTTTCATTGTTAAAAGCCCATCTAACAATTGTTCTTTGTGGTCCTAATCCGCCAACGTTTTCTTCTAATGCTTTGAATTTTGCAGGAGGCGCAACAGTAAGTTTCATTTTTTTAGCAACATCTTCAAATGGTTTTGTGTTAGCATCCATTTCAAATTTTGTAGCTTGAGTATAGATATTGTCTGTTGTCTTTTCAGAAGCTTCAATTTTACGAGCAATAGTTGCTAATCGAACACCGTCTTGTTTGTCAGTTACTTTTATGATATGAAAACCGAAATCAGTCTCTACTAATCCAATTTTTCCAACAGGGTTTGAAAAAACAAAATCATTAAATGGTTTCACCATACTTCCTTGTTGGACCTAGAAATTATCATGCTAAGTGAAGTCAGTCAGACAATGAGACACCAACATCAAATGCTTTCACTGACATGTGGAATCTGAAAAAAGAACACA
>CAIXNQ010000178.1 GCA_903920835.1 uncultured Bacteroidota bacterium
ATAGCTTGCTTTCTATCGATTATAGAAATTGTTTTTTTATAATTTTGAGCTTCAATTCCAGCTTCCATTTCTGAGATTATGGTTTCAGGATTTTCAGTTCTCGGATTGTCAGAAGTTAATATAGCACTATTGCTCAAAGTTGCCGCAATATTTGCCATAATTGGTCGTTTGGTTTTGTCTCTATCGCCGCCACAACCAACAATTGTAATCAATTGCTCATTTTTAGTTCTGATGTCATTGATTGTTTTTAAAACATTTTCCAAAGCATCAGGGGTGTGTGCATAATCGACAATGGCAGTAATTTTATGTTTTGAAACAATAAATTGAAAACGACCAGAAACACTTTCTAAATTCGACAACAATCTCAAAACTTCCAAACTTTCGATTCCTAATTCTATAGCAGTGCCGTAAATTGCCAGTAAATTATAAGCATTGAACGTTCCTATTAATTTTACCCAAACTTCATTATCATTGATTTTGAGTAACAAACCCGATAATTGATTTTCAAGAATTTGAGCTTTATAATCAGCGTAAGTTTTTAAAGCATAAGTACGTTTTTTGGCAACCGTGTTTTGAAACATCACTGCGCCATTTTTATCGTCAATATTTGTCAATGCAAATGCCGATTTTGGAAGATGATCAAAAAATGATTTTTTTACATCTCTGTAATCTGCAAAAGTGGGATGATAATCTAAATGGTCATGAGATAAATTTGTGAAAACACCACCTGCAAACTGCAATGCTTCTGTTCTTTTTTGATGAATTCCGTGTGAACTTACTTCCATAAAACAATGCGTCACACCTACTTCAAGCATTGCTCTTAAATTTTTATTAATTGTAATTGAATCAGGAGTTGTATGCGTTGCTTTATACTCGGTTTCATCAATCATTATTTTAACCGTTGACAAAAGCCCAGTTTTATATCCCGCATTTTTAAACAATTGATAGAGCAAAGAAGCGACCGTTGTTTTTCCGTTGGTTCCTGTAATGCCTACAAGTTGAAGTTGCTCAGATGGATTATCGAAATAATTCGAAGCCATTCGGGCTAAGGCTGCATTTGTATCTTGAACTTTAATATATGTAATTCCATTGTGAATAACCCCAGGAATAGTATCGCAAACAACTGCTAGAGCACCTTGTTCAATTGCTTGATTTATATAAAGATGTCCATCAGAAAGCGTCCCTCTAATGGCTATAAAAAGATCATTGTGAGCTATTTTCCTAGAATCAAAATCCAAATTTGAAATAGCACAATCAGTCTCTCCAACAACAGATTGGATGGCAACTTTATATAATAAATCTTTCAAATTTTTCATGATAATTCAAGTATTATTAAAGCATTTTTTAAAATTGGTTGTCCAGGCAAAATCGATTGAGACTTTACTTTTCCCATTCCGATTATTTTGACTTTTAACCCCATATTTCCTAGCAATGCAGCAGCATCCATTCCCGACATTCCTTTTAAATTTGGCAAAAATTGTTGCTTTATTTGAGATTTTGCAAAATATTGATTGAAGCTTTGTTCTTGTTTTGCTATTTTCTGATCTAATTTTTTTATTTCGTTTGTGGTTGGCGCATCTGTAAATATTTTTTGTGCAATTCTCTTAAAAACTGGACCAGCAACATCGGCACCATAATAATTATTATTGGCAGTGCTTGGTTTATGAACAACAACAATGCAAGAATATTTAGGATTTTCAGCAGGAAAATAACCAACAAATGAAGACGCATAATATTTATCCAATCCCCCATTTGAAGAGTAGTTTACCTGAGCAGTTCCCGTTTTTCCAGCCATAGAAAAATCTTTTGAATAGAATTTTTTGCCAGTTCCGTTTTTAACTACATTCAAAAGCATATTTTTTAATTTTGCTATCGTTCCAGCCGAACAAACCTTAGGATTTATGATTTCTGTATTGAATTTTTTAATGGTTTTGTTCCATGCTTTAATTTCAGAAACAAATTGAGGTTTTACCATCACACCATTATTTGCAACTGAATTATAATATGTTAAAGTTTGTAGTGGCGTAATCGAAACTCCATATCCAAAAGCCATCCATGGGAGTGATAGATTTGACCATTTTTTATCTGACGGTTGTGGCACATAAGGATAACCTTCGCCTTTAAAAGGAAGACCCAATCTTTTGTTCAAACCAAAGGAATTGACATGATTAACAAATTGGGCTGGATTATCTTTATAACTATTATAAACTGCCTGAACCATTACCGTATTTGAAGACATTTCAAATCCTTTTGCAAGTGAAACTAGCTGTTCTCCACCTCTGTGAGAATCTTCGACTTTGCGTCCAAAATAAGTTATAAGCCCACCTTTACGGTCAAAAACAGCACTCGTGTCAATTTTTTTATCTTCTAAAAGTGCCATTAAATCGACTAATTTATAAGTTGAGCCGGGTTCGTGAGCTTCAGAAACAGCATAATTTATAGTTTCATAATAAGAACCATCGGTGGCTCTTCCAAGGTTTGAGATGGCTTTTACTTGACCTGTTTGGGTTTCCATAACTACCACACAACCATGATCGGCTTCATATAATTCGAGTTGTTTCAGTAAAGCATGGTGCGCAATATCTTGAATATAAACATCAATAGTCGAAATGACATCATATCCGTCTTTTGGATCGACCTCGTTCATGTCTTGAATCGGTTTCCACTGACCTTTAGCGATTTTTTGTTGCAAAACCCTTCCGTCTTTTCCATTCAAATATTTCCCGAAAGCACCTTCAATTCCGACACGTGCCAAAACTCCTTTGGTATCAATTCGCTCATAACCAATCGTTCGCTCAGCTATCATTCCGATAGGATGCTCTCTAACAGTTTGTTGATTGATAATTATGCCGCCTTTATACGCTCCAAGATTAAACAAAGGAAATTTTTTGATTCGGATGTATTCTGAATAACTTAAATCTTTGGCAACAAAATAGAATCGGTTTTTATTTGCCCTTGCTTTTCGTAATTCAGCCTGAAAAAAAGCACTCGGTTTATGAAACATTATAGCTAAAGAATCAGACAATGACTTAATATTTTTTTCAAAATTTACGGATTTGGGAGCCAAAGCATCAAATCTAATATTATAATTAGGAATCGAGGTTGCTAACAAACTTCCGTCAGAGGAATAAATATTTCCTTTATTAGCAGGAATAACAAAATTTTTGACGGTGCGTTCTTTGGCTAGATTTCTATAATAATTTCCGTGAACCCATTGAATATTGGTAAGCTTGACAATAATAGCAATAGCCATGATAAACAAGGCTAAGGCTACTAAATATATTCTGTATGAAATATGTTTGTCTTCGGTTACCATAAATTGTCAAAAAAACTTTTCTTTTTTTCTATCTTTACTTTAATTTTAACTGGCGGAACAGACGATGGCACAATTCCTAAGGGTTCCATTTCTTGCGAAACAGTCGATTCCATTTTTAACTTCATCAATTCTGATCTTCTATCTACAAACTCCGATCGAAGCTCTTTTACTTCGTTAGAAAGTGCGGCAATTTTGTATATTTTCTGTTCAAATCGCTGTGAATTTGCAATCATTATAATTGCTAACAGAATCAAAAACAGTATAAAACGCCAATTTTTAGCTGCATTTGCATCTTCATTGATTAGAAATCGCGCTTTTAATATGTCTAAAACCCCATTTTTCATTTACTACTTCTTTTCTGCAATCCTCAATTTTGCACTTCGAGCTCGGTTGTTAACTTTTATTTCATTAAAATCAGGAACAATTAATTTACCGACAGAACTGAAAGGAACAGAGAAATTTCCAAAAAAATCACGCTCTGGTTCTCCTTCAAAAAGTCCATTTTTCATAAATCTTTTTACCAATCTATCTTCTAATGAATGATAAGAAATAATGCTCAATCTGCCTTCTGGTTTCAATATTTCCAACGATTGCTCCAAGAATTCTTTCAAAACTTCCATCTCTTGATTTACTTCAATCCGAATGGCTTGGTATATCTGAGCTAGAACTTTATGGCTTTTGTGAGCTGGCAAAAATCTACTTATTGCAGATTTTAATTGTTCTGTATTTTTAATCGAATTTATTTCTCTTGCTTCAATAATAACTCTTGCTAAACCAGCAGCGGTCGAAAGCTCTCCATATTCAGAAAAAATTCTTTTTAGGTTAGTCTCGTCGTATTGATTGACAACATCAAAAGCATTCAACTCATTTTTTTGGCTCATTCGCATGTCAAGATCCGCATCAAATCGAGAAGAAAAACCACGTTCGGCAACATCAAATTGATGAGAAGAAACGCCCAAATCTGCTAAGATTCCGTCAACATTTCTTATTCCATAGAATCGTAAAAATCTTTTTATGAATCTGAAATTTTCGTTTATTAAAGTAAATCTGCTGTCGTCAATCGTATTAGCCAAAGCATCTTCATCTTGATCAAAAGCAAATAATTTTCCGTTTGGACCTAAACGATTTAATATTTCTTTTGAATGACCTCCGCCACCAAATGTAACATCAACATAAACGCCATCGGGTTTTATAGCCAAACCATCAATCGAAAGATGAAGTAAGACTGGGTTATGATATTCCATTTTCGTTAAAGTTTATAGAACCCATTACTTCCTCTGCCAATGCTCCAAAATCAATCGAATCGTCGTTAACAGTTTTTTCGTAGGCTTCTTTATCCCAAATTTCAATACTGTTTGTAGCTGACGAAAGCACTAAATCTTTTGTTAAGCTTGCAAAAACAATCAAATCTTTTGGAACTAACAATCGTCCTAAATTATCAATTTCAACCATTTTTACTCCAGCAGTAAATCGCCTAATAAAATCGTTGTTTTTTTTGACAAACCTATTTAGTTTATTGATTTTTTCCATCTCCAAATTCCAATCTTTCATTGTATAAAGTTCTAAACATGTTTCAAACACTGAACGCTTCAACACAAAGCCACTTTGGAGCGATTCTGCCAGCTGCTTTTTTATAGCAACAGGCAAAAGCAAACGCCCTTTGGCATCGATTTTGCATTCGTAGGTTCCAATTATAGAATTCACAACTTAAAAAATTAGTGATGATAGTGGAGCAAAAATATAAATTATTTACCACAATTTACCACAAAAATCCACTTTGTTGATAAGTTTTTGTTTTTTTGAATAAAATCAATAATGATGGGGCTTCAGTTTGATAGTTTGAATTATTAATTAGTTTATGAATTGTTAATGAAGATGGTAAAATGTAATTGGCTTTCTATTTTTTAATGAAAAATTGGGACTTGTTTGGTTTTATTTTCGATTGAAATTCTTTTTTATCAATTAAATCATATATTTGCTAGCGTTCTAAAAATGCTACAACTTCAATGGAAAAAAAATTTATTAAAGAAGGAAAATACAGCTACTACGAAGTCGGCGAAGGCACTCCAATAGTTGTTTTGCACGGGCTGATGGGAGGCTTGAGTAACTTTGGCGCTGTTGCAGATTATTTTTCTACCAAAGGCTATAAAGTCATTATTCCAGAATTGCCACTTTATACCCAAAATTTATTAAAAACAAGCGTAAAATCTTTTTCAAAATACGTTAAAGATTTTATCACTTTTAAAGGTCTTGAACGCGTTATTTTATTAGGAAATTCTCTCGGAGGACACATTGCTTTATATCATACCAAAATGTATCCTGAAAAAGTGGCGGGATTGATCATAACAGGAAGTTCAGGATTGTATGAAAGTGCTATGGGCGACAGCTATCCAAAACGTGGTGACTATGAATATATCAGAAAGAAAACCGAAGTTGTTTTTTATGACCCTGAAATTGCGACAAAAGAACTAGTTGACGAAGTTTTTGCCATTGTTAGCGACCGAATTAAAGTAATAAAAACCCTAACGATAGCCAAAAGTGCAATTCGTCATAATATGGCTAAAGATTTGCCTAAAATGCACGTTAAAACCTGTTTGGTTTGGGGCAAAAACGACTTAGTTACACCGCCAGAAGTTGCCGAAGAATTTAACAAATTAATGCCTAACGCATCACTATATTGGATTGACAAATGTGGTCATGCAGCAATGATGGAACGTCCAGATGAATTCAATGCAATTGTTGAAAATTGGTTGAAAGAAAATCATTTATAAGACCTAATTGATACTGATAAATAGCCCTAAACATTCATGAAAATAACAACAGCCGAGTTTATTATCAGTAATTCAGAAGTGAGCAAATGTCCGCCTGATTTTTTGCCAGAATACGCTTTTATCGGAAGGTCAAATGTTGGAAAATCATCGTTGATAAACATGTTAACCAATCATAAAAACTTAGCAAAAACCTCTGGAAAGCCCGGAAAAACTCAGTTGATAAATCATTTTAAAATCAACAATAATTGGTTTTTGGTCGATTTGCCTGGATATGGGTTTGCAAAAGTTTCTAAAAAAACCAAACAAGTTTTTCAACAATTTATTACCGACTATTTTGAAAAACGAGAACAACTCGTTTGTGCTTTTGTCTTGATTGACATTCGGCATGAAGCGCAGACCATTGATTTAGAATTCATGGCATATATGGGCGAAAGTGAGATTCCTTTTTGTATAATTTTCACTAAAGCAGATAAAATCAGTAAAGGAAAAATCGATACCCATATTAGTGCTTACAAAAAACAAATGATTGCCAACCATTGGGAAGAAATGCCGCATCATTTTGTAACTTCTTCAACAGAACAAACCGGAAAAGAAGAATTGTTATCCTATATTGATGAAGTCAACCAAGATATTTTCAAGAACAATAGTGCTTTTTGATGATAGTTTAATATTATAAATGCAACTTACAGAAAGAAAAGTTGAAATTTTATTAGTTGCTGCAAAACTATTTAAAGAAAAAGGTTTTGGAGCAGTTTCCATGCGTGATATGGGGAGCGCTATGAATATTAAGGCAGCAAGCATCTACAATCATATCGATTCTAAACAAGAAATTTTATCTTTAATTATTATCGAAATCGCCGAAGAATTTACAACAGTGATGAACGAAATTGTAACTTCAAATGATTCTGTGATTAGCAAATTAAAAAGCGTAATTCAACTTCATATCGATATTACGATTAAAAATCCAGATTCATTAGCTTGTCTCAACAAAGAATGGATTCATTTGACACAAAAAAACTTGACTTATTTCCTTAAAATGAGAGAAAATTATGAAAACAATTTCAGAGCTATTATAAAAAAAGGAATTGAAAACGGCGAGTTGAAAAATTTAAACCTAGACATTATGGTCTATTCGATGCACGCCACGCTTCGTAATTTATATTTGTGGTACGGTAAAAAAAAGGATGTGAATCCAGTAATAGTCAAACAAAATTTGACAGAAATATTACTTAAAGGATTTATAATTAAATAATCATATTTAAATCTTAAAACGATTATTTAATTACCAATCCTCTCGAAAAAAACAAATTAAATTTGCTCTTGAATAAGACCAATAATTGTGTTTGCATCTAACTCTCCTGTCTGACGCCATTTCATTTGGCCGTCTTTATAAATCATTAGCGTTGGTATGCTTTTAACACGGAGCGCTTCTGCCAATTCCTGGTTTTTATCAACGTCAATTTTAATTATTTTTGCTCTATCGCCAAGCGCTGCTGCAACATCTCTGATTACAGGATGCATTGAAACTGAGGATTGGTTCCATTCTGTATAAAAATCTATAAGTACTGGAACTTGAGCCGATATTAGTTCTCCAAATTTTGACATAAATCCAAAAAATTAAATTGCTATAATTAAAAATTTAAAAAATAGATACAAAAGTAGTGTTTTTTTAAAATAAAGCTACTTTTTTTACTTTTTTTAGCCATGTCCTCGTAACTGTGATTAAAAAAAATGAATGGAGTTTTAAAATAAATAGCTAAATTAACATAAATGCTACCGCCGATGTTAGCAACTCTTGGGGAATTGCTTCTCAAATGTAGATTATTGTTTAATGAATTATTAGAAGAGTTATTCGATTCCTCCTGCGTCGGAAGGACAAGGATTACTTTAATTAGGAGTTATGGATTATGAATTATTTGATTAGCGCAGTTTATTTCCCCTCCCCAGCCCTCCCCGAAGGGGAGGGAGCCGCGATGGATAACTCAAAACTCATAATTCATAACTACTCCTTCACCACCTTCACTACTTTACTTTCCCTATTAGCTTCATTAAGCTTGAGCAAATACATGCCTTTTGCCAAACTGCTACAATCGAGCTGCCCGTTGGGAGCTAAACTGCCTGTTTGGATAGTTGCACCCAGAACATTAAACATTTCATACTGCAATGCGTTTTCATTATTGATAGACAATACATTTTGAACGGGGTTGGGCGATACCGAAAGCTCGCTTTTAGCAAACCCCTCTGCCTCCAACAAACCAGAGTTAAAACGAGAAAAAACGGTCATATAATTATTAGTAAAATGAAGTGCATCAAGACCAATAGCCACTAATTTGCCATCATCTTGCAAATGCACAGCAAAATAACCTGAGCCATCATTGTTGCCTCTTTGAACGAGGTTATACCCCGTAGTGTTAAAACCAGTATCGAGCAAACCGCCCGCTGTGTAACGAACAATTAAAAATTGATCACTATTATTACTGTTACGAGAACCTCCAACCATAACAATTTTGCCATCGGGTTGTAGTAAAATATTTCCTATTCCAATAGAATTTCCAATGGTTGCAAGGGCAGTGCCATTCGTACCAAAGCTAGTATCAACGCTACCATTAGGCAAGTATCTAGTTAATTGAATTTGACCAGCACCACTAACACCAAAAATAGCTATCAAAATTTTGTCATCCGGTTGAATGGTTTGAGAGGGTGAAAGTAATGTGTAATAAGGGAGAATATAAATACCATTTGTTCCATAAGTTGTATCTAGGTTGCCGTTTACTAAATAGCGTGTTAAAAAATCTTGTTCACTTATATTACCTGGAGCGATTGTATGTTGATCATATCCATCAACAACAATTTTGCCATCTTGTTGTATATTTAAGTTATAAATTTTTTGTCTATTAGTACCATCTGAATAGATAGCAGGAGCAACCATCACCCCATTAGTGCCAAAACTACTGTCGATGCTTCCGTTTGCTAATACTTTACAAAGCGTATAATTACAACTATTGGAAACA
>CAIXNQ010000179.1 GCA_903920835.1 uncultured Bacteroidota bacterium
AGCTGATTCTCTGGTATCATTAGTATCTTTCTTGAATGCCCAACCTAAAAAAGCAATTTTCTTTCCAGAAACTGTATTGTATAAAGTTTGAACAATTGCTCTTGCAAATCTTCTTTTTTGATGATCATTCATTATTATTACTTGTTCCCAATAATCTGCAACTTCATTTAATCCATAAGATTTTGCTATATAAACTAAATTCAGAATATCCTTTTGAAAGCATGAACCTCCAAAACCAACAGAGGCCTGTAAAAATTTTGGACCAATTCGACTATCCATTCCTATTGCTCGACTAACTTCGTTTACATCAGCTTCTGTTTTTTCGCATAACTCTGACATTGCATTAATTGACGAAACTCTTTGAGCTAGAAAAGCATTAGCAGTTAACTTTGAAAGTTCAGAAGACCAAACATTTGTTGACAATATTCGCTCTCTTGGCACCCAGTTTGCATAAACCTCTACGAGTGCATTCAGAGCTTTTTGGCCTTGTTCATCAGCTGCACCACCAATTAAAACTCTATCTGGATTTAATAAATCTTGAACAGCAGTTCCTTCTGCTAAGAATTCAGGATTTGACAATATTTGAAATTGCACACCATTTCCAGTATGATCTAAAATGCTTTTTAATGCTTCAGCAGTTCTTACTGGCAAAGTAGATTTCTCAACAACAATTTTATTGTCTTTTGAAATAGCAGCAATTTGACGTGCACACAATTCAATATATTTTAAATCTGCGGCCATTCCTTTTCCAAGGCCATAAGTCTTAGTTGGTGTATTAACAGAAATAAAAATCATCTGAGCTTCATCAATTGCTTTTTCTACATTTGTTGAGAAAAATAAATTTCTACCTCGAGCTTCTGAAACTAAATCACTTAAGCCCGGTTCATAAATTGGAATGTTATTAACATCTTTATCATTCCAAGCAGCGATTCTATCTTCATTTAAATCTACAACAGTAACATTAATGTGTGGGCATTTTTGAGCAATGATTGCCATTGTTGGTCCACCTACATATCCAGCACCTATACAACATATATTAGTAATCTTCATTTTTTGGTTTTACTATATTGGTTCTAACTTTTTTATAATTTACCATCGGCTTTGTTACCCAGAATTCCTTTTACATCAAAAAGAACTGAATTTTCATTCATTATTAAGGAGTAATCTATATCTGAAAATTCTTTATGAGCTACTCCTAATACTACTGTGTCGAATTTTTTACTTGGCAATTGTTGTGTGGTCTCGATACTATATTCGTGTTTTACCTCATCAGGGGTAGCCCAGGGGTCATAGATACTGACTTTAATTCCGTAATCTTCTAGAGATGCAATAACATCAATGATTTTAGTATTTCTAACATCTGGACAATTTTCTTTAAATGTAATTCCAAGCATTAATAATGAAGCTCCATTTATTACGATTCCTTTTTTTATCATTAGCTTCACTACTTGAGACGCTACATATTCTCCCATACTGTCATTTAATCTTCTTCCGGCTAAGATTATCTCTGGATGGTATCCCATTTCTTGAGCTTTTTGAGCTAAGTAATAGGGATCTACTCCAATGCAATGACCTCCAACTAATCCAGGCTTGAACGGTAAAAAATTCCATTTTGTTCCAGCAGCCTCTAATACATCATGGGTGTCAATTCCTAGTATGTTAAAGATTTTAGCTAGTTCGTTAACAAAAGCAATATTTATATCTCGCTGAGAGTTCTCAATTACTTTTGCAGCTTCAGCAACTTTAATTGTCGGTGCTAAATGTGTTCCAGCAACAATTACTGACTTATATAAATCATTTACTTTAATCCCTATTTCAGGTGTTGAACCAGAAGTTACTTTAAGTATTTTTTCTACTGTATGTTCTTTATCACCTGGGTTAATTCGCTCCGGAGAGTATCCTGCAAAAAAGTCAACATTGAATTTTAAACCACTCATTCTTTCCAAAACCGGAACACACTCATCTTCTGTAACTCCAGGATATACTGTAGATTCATATATTACTATATCTCCTTTTTTCAATACTTTCCCAACAGTTTCGCTAGATTTGTAAAGTGGAGTTAGGTCTGGTCGATTATTTTTGTCAACTGGTGTTGGAACTGTCACAACATAATAATTACACTCTTTTATATCTTCTAAATTTGTTGAACAATACAAACCATTTTCTCCTGTATTTGGTTCTTTCAAAAGCACTGATTCCAACAAAGATTGCTTTATTTCTAGAGTATTATCAATTCCTAAATTAAGTTCACTTACTCTATTTATATTAATATCGAAACCGATAACTGAATACTTGGTTGCAAACAATCGTGCTAAAGGCAAACCTACATATCCTAAACCTATTACTGCTATTTTCATCTATGAATTATAAAATTTACTCTATTTTAAATTGTTCCAATACCAATCTACGGCTTCTTTTAATCCTTCTTGAAAAGAATATTTTGGTGCATAGTTCATTAATCTCTTGGCTTTTTCAATACTTGCAAGTGAATGAGGAATATCTCCTGCTCTATTCGGACCATGAATAATTGGAATTTCTCCAATCATAGAATCATATTTTGATAAATACTCTTTTAGATAGTTCACTAAATTATTCAAAGTATTTCTATCTCCAAAAGCTGTATTATAAATTGTATTTATTGCTTCTGGATTATTAGTCATCATTGCAAGTTCATTCATTTGGATTACATTGTCAATATATGTAAAATCTCTTGAGTAATTTCCGTCTCCATTAATAACTGGACTTTCGCCTGCCATTAATTGCATAACAAACTTTGGAATAACGGCTGCATAAGCACCGTTAGGATCTTGTTTGCGACCAAACACATTGAAATATCGCAAACCAATAGTTTCTAAACCGTAAGTTTTGCTAAAAATATCAGCATAAAGTTCGTTTATATATTTTGTAATAGCATAAGGTGAAAGTGGTTTCCCAATTACATCTTCTACTTTTGGAAGGATTTCTGAATCGCCATAAGTTGATGAACTAGCTGCAAAAACAAATCTTTTTACTTTAGCATCTCTTGCTGCAACTAACATATTTAAAAATCCAGAAACGTTGACATCGTTTGAAGTAATCGGATCGTTTATTGAACGAGGAACCGAACCTAAGGCAGCCTCGTGAAGTATGTAGTCAACGCCTTTAACTGCAAGGTGACAAGTTGCTAAATCTCTAATATCTCCTTCAATAAGTTTGAAGTTTTGGTTTTCTTCGCAGATAGATAAATTGTAACGATGACCAGTTGCAAAATTGTCTAAGCAAATTACTTTATAACCTTTAGTTAAAAAATGTTCACAGAGATTTGATCCTATAAAACCTGCTCCTCCTGTGATTAATATTGTATCTGAATTATTCATTTTTTATTAATTTGAGAACGATTCTTAATAATTTCAGCAAAGATAGAACTTGTTTTGTCTTTAACTAATTTTAACATATAAACTAATTGTTATCCTTTTTTAAAATTTTAGCAAATATATTATTTTTTTGTTTAGTATGATTGCTTTCGTAATAACTGTTCGTGTAATTTTCGTATCCGTATTCATAACGGTTGGAATATCCAAACTTCTTTTTACTTTCAAAGCCATTTAATAAGATACTTACATTTTTTATTTCGTCTTTATTTGTTTTGTTGTTTAGTATATTAATCATTCCTTTTTTAGTAATGTTTTGTCTAACGACATAAAGCGTGATGTCTATATATTGAACCAATTCTAGCGCATCAGCTACCAGACCGATGGGTGGGGTGTCTAAAATTATATAATCGTATTTAGTTTTTAATTCTTGCATTAATTGGCTCATGATTTCGCTAATTATCAATTCTGATGGGTTGGGCGGAATTGGTCCGGAAGTGATAATATCTAAAAACGGAATGTGTGTAGCTTGTGTAATCTGTTCTAAGCTTTGGTCGCCAATTAAATAATTCACTATTCCTTTTGAATTAGTAATTTGAAAGTCTTCAAAAAGTTTTGGTTTACGTAAATCGAGCCCAACAACCACTGTTCTTTTTTCGCTTAATGCAAAAACGGTTGCAAGATTGATGGAGCAAAATGTTTTTCCTTCACCGCTGATTGATGACGTAACCATGATGGTTTTGGTTTCGTTAAGTTCGAGTTTTTTAAATTGAAACTGCAACGAAGATCGCACTGCTCGAAATGATTCAGACATAGCGGATCTTGGTTTTTCAAAAACTGCTAGATTTGAAGTAAGGTATTTTTTTCCGATGACACCAATAATAGGTATTTCTGTCAGTCGCGAAACATCTTCAATATTTTGAATGCTGTTGTTGCTATAAAAAATAATTCCGAGGATTAAAAATGGAATTAAAATTCCTAATAGAAAAGCCAAAATATAATTAACTCCAGTTCGAGGTCCTATCAACAAACCACCGGTATCTTTGGCAGTATCTATAAAATGTATGTCAGAAAGATTTGCGGCTTTTACAATCTCTGCTTCGCTTTTCTTGGCAAGAAAGGTGCTGTAAACATTATCGTTTAAGTTATACTTTCGTTGAATTTTAACCAATTCTTGTCTATCGACGGGTAATTGTTTTAATGTGGCTTCGGATTGGTTTATTTTTTTTGTAACCAATGCTACATCATAGTTCAAAGCATTCAAATAGGAATTGATGTTTTCTAGCAAAACGTTTTTAATTGCCTGCATTTCGTTATCAAAATCATTGAACATCTTGATGTTTTTGACTGAATATGTCATCTGTGACCTTGAAATTGAAAGCGAAATGAGCTTTGAAACATTAACAACAATGTTCGGCTCTTCAATACCAGCAACTGACGGAGCGGGCAGTTTTGAAAAATCTTTGCTCGTTAGCAAGTAATTTTTCAGCGAATTACAATAAACTATTTTTCGCAATACAAAATCTTTATTCTCATCTAGTTTTTGCAATTGCTCGGTGTAGGCAACACCATCAAGTTCTAAATCTATTGTTTTTTTTGAGTTTTGAAATGTTTTTAAATCCTCGTTAGAATCTTTGAGCAGTTTTTCGGTTTTGGCGAGTGTGCTGTCAATAAATTTTATGGTGTTGGTGGCAAAAAGATTTTTTCGATCGAGTTCGCTTTTGATTAAAGTCTTCACGGTGGTGTTAAGATAATCGACCATCCGGGCTTTGTTGGTGCCTTCGAGTGACAGGGTTAAAATCGAACCACTTTTTTCATCGCTGTTGATTTTGATATCTTGATATTTGGCAACGGTGGTATCAAAATCGTTGAATTTAATGCTAAATTCTTCATTGGAATAATTGCCGGGATGGTCATTGATTTCTAGAACAAATGATACAAATGGCAATTTAACTTTCTGACCTACATTATATTTTTGAATAAACTGTCCTTCGGAAACTTTAATAGCTTCTGTTTTATTTTTTGAATAATTATAAAGTTCTGCAGTGGGCGAATCGAAGTCAACTTGCAGCAGATATTGGGTTTGATTCAGGAATTTTATTTTAATTTTTTGATTTAATAATTGTCCTTGCTTATTATCAATTTTGATATAAAACGGCACATCGCCATAGCTGTCAATATCATAATAATCGCCTTGTTTGAAATAGTCAATATAGAATTGAAGTTGCTCGACCACCTTTTCGTTGTGGGTTCTGGACAGTAATAGTGTTGTAATAGTTTGCACCTTGTCTGAAGTGCCGCCCCAGTTGAAAACCAAGCTCGTATTTGAAGTAAAAAAAGGATTATTTTCTTCTTTAATTGCAATAGTGGTGCCGAGTCCGTATTGTTTTGGCTTCCGGATATTGACCTGATAAGCACAGATAAACGCTATGATTAATGAAACTACAAACCACTTCCAGTAGCTGGTGATTTTGATCATAAAACCTTTCAAATCGAATTGCTGGTTGTTTGCGAAGTTAAATTTTTTGTGGTCTAGCATATTATTTTTTGACTAAAAGTGCCATTGTTGCTACTAACGAAAGTAGTGTAACTACTAACGAAAGTGATTCTACGCCGGTGCGACCTGTGCCCCATGATTTTTGTGGCAAAGGTTTTACATAAATATAATCGTTGGGTTGCAAATAATAGTGTGGCGATTGCAGGGATTTGCTGTCGGTTAAATCAATGGTGTACATTTCGGTGCCTTGCGGAAGCTGTCTAATAATGATCACGTCTTTGCGGTTTCCGGTTAGTGTAATGTCGCCCGAATTGGCAATGGCATCTAGCACGGTCACTTTTTCTTGATAGAGTGTTTTGGTGCCGGGCTGCGAAATCTCGCCATTAATGGTATATCGAAAACCACTCAATTTTACATTTACAAAAAGGTTGGCTTCTTTATTGAAATAATCGCTCAACAATCGTTCTTCAATTTTTTTTCTAACTTCTTCTAAAGTAAACCCAATAACGTTGACTTCGCCCAAAACGGGTACTCTAATGTTGCCATGATCGTCAACATTATAGCCGTCAAAATAGAGCGATTGTTCCGACTTTATAGTGATATTTTCAGTCGCTGTTGGGTTAAAAAGTTGTGCGAGTTTGGGGTCGAGTGTTTTGATTGTAATACTCAACACGTCGTTGGTCTGCACTCTATAGGGCACTGCTCCAGCGGGGTTGACGGCACGAACGGGAAGGTTGTTTTCTTTTTTTTGCAAATAAATTAAGTCTTTTATAGGCACGCATGATGTGGCTAAAAATCCAAGGAGAAATAATGACAGAAAAATAACTTTATTCATTCGACCAGTGGCTAATTATTTTGAGCAAACAAATGTAGGCTAATAATTATTAAATAAAAAAAAACTCAAATTATATAAAAGCGAGTTGCGGTTTATGAACGATATCGAATCTGACTGGTGTTAGAACGAGTCTGACTAGTGCGGGGATAAATCTGACTGGTTCGGGGATGAATCTGACAAGTGCGGGGATGAATCTGACAAGTGCGGGGATGAATCTGACAAGTGCGGGGATGAATCTGACAGGTGCGGGGATGAGTCTGACAAGTGCGGGGATGAGTCTGACAGGTGCAGGGATGAATCTGACAGGTGCGGGGATGAGTCTGACTATAGAATGAATCTTTTTTATTTTAAGAAGTGATTAAACTTTTATTTTTGATTTTTCCGTTGAATATCTTTTTGAATTTTGATTAGCTAATTTTCAATTACAGAGTAAAAATGTTAAATATTATTATCAAATTTCATTTTTTTTCAACAACCTTTGCATCAAAATATAAACAATTTTAAAGTCTAAAAATAAACAACCCATCAATAATGCCTTCGTTTTATAAACCACAACCCAACGCTTTTAAAAATACTTTTTGCGAATTTCATGAAATAGATCTTGAAGCTATCAGTAATTTGAAAGTTCAATTTGAAAGTCAGTCGGGTAGCAAATATTATTATTCAAACGAAGGAATGTACCGACTCTCCAACCACTGGGGCAGGCTCGCCAACAGTAAATGGCGGCTCTTTGCTAGAGAACCACAAACTACTTCAAAATTCAAACTCGGGTTTGCAAAATGGGAGCATTTTTATGTAGATAATGCCACAGAAAAACTCTATTATTTAGAAGCAGATTTTGAAAAAAACACTATTACTTATCAACATAAAAATAATCCGAACTATAGCGGAACTGAAATTTTAAGAACCAGTTTAGCAACAACAAAAAGGATAAAACAAGCACGAAATATCTTGATTTTAACCAACTGGGCAAACTATTTTCTAGATCATAATATTGAAGATTTGAGAAAAAAAATAGTCCATCAATTAATCTTTACAGATAAAAGTTTGGAAGAAATAAAAAGAGAGGTTTCGCTTTAAATTATAAATCATTAAATATATGAATTTATAGATAAATGAACTACTTTTAAAATTAATAACTTAAAGTACATGCTATATATATTTACATTAACATAGATAACAAATTTATAAAAAAAAACAATCCTTTTAATAGTTACAATAAACACGTTTTTAAATTATTTACAAATCAAAACATGCTATTTTATTTTATAAATTATGTTAAATTTCTGTGGAACTCAAAAAACGAACACGGAACGCATTCTCCTTTTGTATATCAACTTTTGACCAAAGTTTTTTATGATAAATCAAATTTTAAAAAATATGATTTATTAAATAGACATCAACTCGAGCTATTAAATAGTAATGAATTCATCACGATTAATGATTTTGGAAGTGGTTCAAAAGTATTTAACTCAAATATTCGGAAGGTAAAACAAATTGCAAAAACATCTGGGATTTCGGCCAAAAGAGCCCGATTATTATTCAGAATTACAAATTATTTTCAACCAAATAATATTTTAGAGTTGGGCACCTCTTTAGGTTTGGCAACTTATGCAATGAATTTGGGCAATCCAAATGCGGAAATTTATACCGTTGAAGGTTGCGAAAACATATTAAAAAACTGCAAATTACATTTTGACCCAAATAACATTAATCAAATTACGTTTATCAATAACGAATTTTCAAATTTCCTAAGTTCCCATAATATTAAAGATAAAAAGTTTGATATGATTTACTTTGATGGAAATCATTCTAAAAAAGCAACTTTAGAATATTTTAATTCCTTACTTCCTACAATTAACAACGAAAGCTATTGGATTTTTGATGATATTAATTGGTCAAAAGACATGAACGAAGCGTGGCAAATAATTAAAAACCATCCTAAAGTAAGTGTTTCTATTGATACTTTTCAGTGGGGAATTGTATTTTTTCGTAAAGAACAAGCCAAAGAAAACTTCGTAATTCGCGTTTAGAATAATTCTAACTTGATATAAAAACAATAGTTTTTACGAATAATTCAACAAATATATATAATTTTGAAAAAAATTGGGTGATTTCTCTCCAAAAGCAGGAATTGTTAAAAATTATATTAAAATTAAATCCGAATGTCTGTTTTAGAAAAAAATAATGCCTCAGAAATAATTAATCTTGAAAACCAATATGGTGCTCATAATTATCATCCACTTCCAGTTGTTTTAAGCCGTGGAGAAGGCGTTTATGTTTGGGATACCGAAGGCAAAGTTTATTATGATTTCCTATCGGCTTATTCTGCCGTGAACCAAGGTCATTGTCACCCAAAAATCATTAATGCAATGATTGAACAAGCAAAAACTTTAACTTTAACCTCTCGTGCTTTTTATAACGACCAACTCGGTCCTTATGAAAAATATTTAACTAATTATTTTGGCTTCGATAAAGTTTTGCCAATGAATACTGGTGCCGAAGCCGTAGAAACCGCTTTGAAACTATGCAGAAAATGGGCTTATGAGGTCAAAAATATTGCAGCCTCAGACGCTCAAATTATTGTTTGTGATGGCAATTTTCACGGAAGAACAACCACAATAATTTCGTTCTCTAACGATGAAAATGCACGAAAAAACTTTGGACCTTTTACTAATGGATTTATTAATATTCCTTACGATGATATTGAAGCTCTAAAAACAGTTTTAGAAAACAATCCTAATATAGCTGGTTTTCTTGTTGAACCAATTCAAGGGGAAGCGGGTGTCTATACTCCTGCCGATGACTATATGATGAAAGCTAAAGAATTGTGCAACCAACATAACGTTCTTTTTATTGCTGATGAAATTCAAACAGGAATTGCGCGCACAGGTTCTTTACTGGCGGTATGTGGAAATTGCACTTGCGAAAATCACTGCGAAAAACAAGCTTCTTATGCCACTCCAGATATATTAATTTTAGGCAAAGCCTTGTCTGGCGGAGCTTATCCTGTTTCGGCGGTTTTGGCAAATGATGCAATAATGAATGTAATTAAACCTGGGCAACATGGATCTACTTTTGGTGGAAACCCGGTGGCAGCTGCCGTTGCAATGGCCGCTTTAGAAGTAGTTGAAGAAGAAAACCTCGCTCAAAACGCACGATATTTAGGTAAAATTTTTAGAGAAAAACTCAACGAATATATCAAAACCTCAAATGTTGCAACGCTGGTTAGAGGTCGTGGTTTGCTCAACGCCATCGTTATTAACGATACTGAAGAAAGCGACACCGCTTGGAATATTTGTCTTGCACTTCGAGATAATGGACTTTTAGCTAAGCCAACCCACGGAAACATTATTCGTTTTGCTCCACCTTTAGTAATGAATGAAGAACAATTGTTAGATTGTGTTTCAATAATTATTAAAACTTTAAAGCAATTTGAAAGTTAGTTAAATTATTCTTGAGTTAATTTAATTCATCCACAAATTTCACTAATTGCATAAATTTTATAAGTTGCAATTATTACACTAATTTTCATTGCATAGCAATGATTTAGTGAAATTTATAAAAAAACAAATTAGTGATTTTTAGAGTAATTCGTTGCAAAAAAATAATTGAATATTCACTATCATTACA
>CAIXNQ010000180.1 GCA_903920835.1 uncultured Bacteroidota bacterium
AGCCTCGCCATTCAAATTTAATTTTCTGTTTTTGTACCAATTAAAATTTTTATAGAGAATTTCAGAGCCAGAGTTTAATGTAATTTGAGAATTATCTGGCAAAAGAAAAATTGATTTTTTTCCGTTTTCGGCAAATTCTTTTACTGTAATTACATTTTGATAGTAAATTGTCAAACCAAAAACGAGCAATAAAATTGCTACAGCACGATAACTCCATTTCATTAAAAGCAAAATAGTTTTTGGCGTTTCATTTTTAGATTTGAGAACCTTGTTTAAAATTTTGTCTCCATCAAAATCTGTTGTTTTAAGTTCAGATGAATAAAACTTAATTTTCTGATAGGTTTCATAATCTGGGCTTTGTTTGAATTCTGCCAATTCAGATTCAGACATTTCGTCGTTGAGCCATTTTGATAAATTATAATTGTCTTTCATTTTATTTCTGTTTGACATTAGTAAAACAATTCAAATTGTTTTTTCCCTACTTAGATAGAAATATGTTTTCTAAGCTCAATTAATGCTATATGAATTCTTTTTTCAACAGCTTTAACGCTGATGTTTAATTCCTCTGCAATTTCACTATATTTTTTTTGATCAATTCTATGCATCAAAAAAGCCACTCTTTGGGTTTCATTAAGGTTTTCTATGGCTTTTAATAATTTTTCTTTAAACTGTTTTTCTTCAAGAATAAACTCTGGGCTTTCGTTGGTTTTATCTAAAGAAACATTCTTTTTTTGATATTCTAAAACCACTTTTTCATGAGCAATTACGTTTAATGAATTATTATTCGCAACTGTATATAAAAATGATTTTGCTTTGTCAAACGGAACTGATTTACAGTTTTGCCAAAGTTTGACAAATGCATCTTGAGCCATATCTTCAGCCTTTTCTTTATTACCAAATTTATATAACAAATAGTTTCGCAATGGTTTAATATTGACCTTAAAAAAAGCAGAAAAATTAATTTCATCACAAGTATTTGGCAATGAATTTAAACTCATTTAATTTTTTTTTTTACTTTTACAAATATATTTTTTTTATTGTAAGGTAGGGGAAATAAATTCTAAATTGTTTATTAAAAGATTACAAGTTTTATTTTATGTATTTTTGTTTTATAGAAAGCCTGTAAATTAAATCAATAGAAAAATTTCATCATGATTAGATGCAACTTTAAATATTTTTTTCAAAACACTTTATTGTGGCTTTTCTTTATTTCGCTATTTGTTTCTTGCCAGAAAGAAGCAGTAGAAGAGAGTGTTGTTCCTACGGAAACAATTACGAAAACAACACCTTTAACTTCTCTAATCAAAAGAATTGCAATGGTTGACACAAATAAAGATAATATTGTTGACAAGTCAAGTTTTACAAAAATTAATTATCCTTATTCTGTTTTAGTGAATAATGTTTCTATTTTACTTAATTCTGATGCCGATTTACAACTTATTAGAACAAATTTAAATCAACACGACGACGACGACGACTTCGTTATTATACATTATCCAATCACGATAACAATGTATGACTATACTGTTCAACAGATTCAAAATACTGCTGCTTTTAATAATTTAATTCAACAATGTGTTAACTCTGGCGACCTAACTAAAGTTTATGGAGTGAATATTCAATATCCAATTACCATAAATAAATATAACGCAGTCAAACAAAAATTATCCTCAACTCAAATTAACGCTAATTTAGATTTATTTAATTATATAAAAGATCTGAATTCTGATGCTGATTTGATTTCAATTGCTTATCCTGTTCAAATTGTTACTCAAAACAATATCATTAAAAATATAACATCAAATAATGATTTTGAAGACAAAATTGAATATGCTATTGATAATGACAACAGCAATACACAACCTTTATTAACCTTTCAACAAATAATAACAAGCGGCATTTGGAGAATTACTTACCTATCTGGACAGTATGATAATAATTTAGAGAATTTCATATTTGTTTTTAATCTCAATAATGTTGTTGTTGGAACTAAAAATTCTAATTCCTATAATGGAGTTTGGGCTTATACCACCCAAAATAATTTTAAAAATTTAAGCCTCAATTTTAATAACCAACCTCTCAACAAGGTAAATAAAAATTGGACAATTTTTGAATATACATCTAATCAAATTCGTTTAAAAAACGTTGCTGGTGGAGGAAATCCTAATGAATATTTATATCTTCAAAAATTGTAGTAGAATTTTACTTGCTAAGTTTGATTATAAATAAAATCTATTTATCTATTTATTCCTTTCCTCTTTCTTAAATTTACTTACTTCAAATACTCCAAAACACACGCTGCAATAAATTGAATTTGATCATCGTCGAGTTCGGTGTGCATTGGCAACGCAATAACTTCTTTACACAATTGATTGGTTGTTGGAAAATCTGATTCTTTATACCTTTCGTCTGTATATGCCTTTTGACCATGTAGCGGAATTGGATAATAAATGGCACATGGAATTCCATTTTCTTGCAAGTGTGCTAACAATCCGTCGCGTTTTCCGTTAGTAATTCGAATTACAAATTGATGAAAAACATGACAGTCGCATTGGTCACATATAGTTGGCGCAACAACATTTGGATTGGTGTTTAGAATTGCAGCATATTTTTGAGCTGCCGCTTGACGGGCTTTTTTGTATTCATCTAAATGAGGTAATTTTACTTTCAAAACCCCAGCTTGAATACTGTCTAACCTAGAATTAACCCCAACAACATCGTGATGGTATCTTTCATACATTCCGTGATTAACTATTCCTCGAAGTTTGTGAGCAAGTGCATCATCGTTTGTGAAAATAGCACCGCCATCACCATAGCATCCTAAATTTTTTGAAGGAAAAAATGAAGTAGCTCCAACGTGACCAATAGTTCCAACTTTCTTTTTAGAACCGTCTTTAAAAGTATAATTGGCTCCAATGGCTTGAGCATTATCTTCAATAACAAACAGGTTATGTTCGGCAGCAATTTCCATAATAGCGTCCATATTTGCAGCACGACCAAACAAATGAACTGGAACAATGGCTTTGGTTTTTGGAGTAATTGCTTTTCTAATTCCATCAAGCGAAATGTTCATATTATTCAAATCAACATCAACCAAAACAGGAGTTAATTGCAAGAGTGCAATAACTTCAACGGTGGCAGCAAAAGTAAAATCAGCAGTTATTACCTCGTCGCCTGGTTTTAGATCAAGTCCCATCATGGCTATTTGAAGTGCATCGGTTCCGTTGGCACATGGAATGACGTGTTTAACTCCTAAATATTTTTCTAAATCGGCTTGAAATTGATGTACTAAAGGCCCGTTGATATAAGTATTGTTTTCAAGCACATCTTGTATAGATGCATTTACTTCATCTTTTATTTTTTCGTATTGATTTTTCAAATCAACCATTTGTAGTTTATGCATAATTTTGATTTTTTAGTTATTGCAAAACATTTATTTTGATTGCAAAATGGTAGCAAAAGTAATAAATTCTAAACTATCATTTTGATATCAACAAAAGAAACGTATTTTAGCCACATAAATTACAACTCATGTCGGTATTTTACGCTTTATTGATCTTCATTGCCTCCCAAATTCTAAAATTAGCTTCGTTTTTTAGTCCTAAAATAAAATTATTTGTCGATGGAAGAAAGTCAGTATTTCAAATATTGAAAGATAAAATCAGCACAACCGATCGAACACTTTGGTTTCATGCAGCTTCTTTAGGAGAATATGAACAAGGACTGCCCGTTATTGAAGCCATGAAAATAAAATATCCACAGCACAAAATTGTGGTCACTTTTTTCTCTCCTTCTGGATTTGAAGTACGCAAAAACAATACTATTGCAACCTCAACTGTCTATTTGCCGTTAGATTCAAAGTCGAATGCAAAGCAGTTTCTAGATTTGGTGCATCCAGATTTGGTTTTCTTTATTAAATATGAATTTTGGTCAAACTATCTCGCTGAACTAAAATCTAGGAACATCAAGACTTATCTAATTTCAGGAATTTTCAGAGAAAATCAGCATTTTTTTAAATGGTATGGCACATTTTTCAGAAAGGCATTGCAGTCATTTGATTATTTTTTTGTTCAAAATGAAACATCAAAAGGACTCTTACATAAACTTGGTTTTTCAAACGCTAAAATTTCTGGCGACACTCGTTTTGATCGTGTTTCGGCTATTTTAGAAAGAGATAATAGTTTATATTTTATCGAGCAATTTATCAATAATAAAACCACAATCGTTATTGGAAGTTCGTGGCCAAAAGATGAAACTTTTTTGGTCAATTTCATTAATAATTCTTCTGAGGACATAAAGTTTATTATTGCGCCACACAATATCAAATCAGAACAAATTCAAGAATTAAAAAAATCTATCTCAAAGAAAACCGTGCTATTTTCAGAAAAAGAAAATCAGGATTTAGCACAATTTGATGTATTTATAATCGACACAATTGGAATATTAACCAAGATTTATTCTTATGCCGACATAGCTTATGTGGGTGGAGGCTTCGGAAATCCGGGAGTTCATAATATTTTAGAACCTGCAACCTTTGGCGTTCCAATTATTATTGGGCCCAATTATTCACATTTTGCAGAGGCAACGGCATTAGTCCAACAACAAGGAGGTCTTTCTATTTCCAACCAAAACGAGTTGAATGACTCCTTCAATCTTTTGCTTCACAACGAAGACGAACGCCTTGAAAAAGGACATATTTGTGCGACTTTTGTTCAAATGAATAAGGGTGCGACAGATGTTATATTAAACCATATTAATACAAATTTATAAAGTTATTTTATTTAAAATTACAATTATGAAACTCATAAAATTACTATTATTACTTTTCTCCTTTTCAACCCAAGCCCAACAAGGCGGCATGTGGATTCCCTCTTTACTCAAAGGAATGAACGAAACAGAAATGAAAAACCTTGGAATGAAAATCTCTGCCGATGATATTTATGCGGTTAATCATTCTAGTTTGAAAGATGCTGTTCCACAATTTGACGGGGGCTGCACCGCCGAAGTCATTTCAAACCAAGGACTCCTTTTGACTAATCACCACTGCGGTTTCGACGCCATTCAAAACCATTCTTCTGTAGATCACGATTACCTTCGTGACGGTTTTTGGGCTTATAAAATGACCGACGAATTGAGCAATCCAAACATGGTCGTGATGTTCGTTGTTCGCATAGAAGATGTAACCAAAAAAGTGCTCGATGGAGTTGAAACACTTACCACAGAAGCCGAAAAACAAAAGAAAATACAAGAAAATATTACTTCAATTGTTGCTACTTCAACCAAAGAAACTTGGCAAGAAAACAAAATAAAAACTTTTTATGACGGCAATCAATATTTACTTTTTGTAACCGAAACTTTTAAAGATATTCGATTGGTCGGCGCACCGCCAAGTTCTATCGGAAAATTTGGTTCAGACACCGACAATTGGGTTTGGCCCCGTCATACAGGAGATTTCTCGTTGTTTAGAATTTATGCCGATAAAAACAACCGACCTACCGAATATTCAGTTGATAATGTGCCTTACAAACCCAAACATTTTTTCCCAATTTCACTTGACGGCGTTAATGAAAACGACTTTACAATGGTAATGGGCTATCCCGGTCGCACGCAAGAATACCTGCCTTCGTTTGCTGCTGAACAAATTGTAAATGGGCTCAATCCAGCCAAAATTGAGGTACGAGATGCTGCATTGAAAGTCCAAGATCGGTTCATGCGAAAAGACCAAGCCATCAAAATTCAATATGCTTCAAAATATGCTAGCGTTGCCAATTATTGGAAAAAATGGATTGGCGAAACCAAAGGTTTAAAGAAATCGAACGCTATTTCTGTAAAGCAAAAATTTGAAGCAGATTTTGAAACAAAGATTAAAAAAGCAGGTAAAGAAACCGAATACGGAGCTATTTTGACCAACTTCAAAACCAATTATGCAGACATTAAAGATTATGCTTTAGCACGTGATTATTTTACAGAAGTCGTGCTCCGAAATACCGAAATTCTGTCATTAGGTTACAAACTTTTTCAGCTAGAACAACTCTTGAACGCCAAAGGAAATCAAGCTTTTCTTGACAGAAAAACCAATCTAAGCCAAGGAATTGACGAGTTTTTTAAAGACTATAATGCCGAAGTTGACAAAAACGTTTTTGAACAATTGGTTCAAATTTATGCTACAAAATCGCCCAAACAATTTCTGCCAAATTCCTTACTCAATGCAGATGTAGCTAAAATAACACGCAACATTTTCAGCACTTCGAGTCTAACAAATTTGACTGCTTTCAGAGAATTATTAAACGGAGACACTACATTAGTTATCGAAAAAATGAACAACGACAGCGGCTATCAGTTTTTGAAGTCAATAGCCGTGGCATATTCCACCAATGTTGTTCCAAAGTACGACGAATTAAACTTAAAAAACATCGCCTTACAACGAAGTTACATGAAAGCTATTCTAGAACTAAGTCCAAAATCGGCAAGACTTTTCCCAGACGCCAACAGCACTTTGCGGGTAACTTACGGAAAAGTAAAAGGCTACAAACCCAATGATGCTGTTACTTACGCGCCATTCACAACCCTTGACGGTGTAATGGAAAAATACATTCCGGGCGATTATGAATTTGATGTTCCAAACAAACTTATTGATTTATATCAAAAAAAGGACTATGGAATCTACGGAAAAAACGGAAAAATGACCGTTTGCTTCATTGCTACCAACCACACAACTGGCGGAAACTCGGGCAGTCCTGCGCTTGATGCCTACGGAAATTTAATCGGTTTAAACTTCGATCGCGTTTGGGAAGGCACCATGAGCGATGTTTATTATTCGCCCGAAATCTGCCGAAACATCATGGTCGATGCACGTTACGTCTTGTTTATCATCGACAAATTTGCTGGTGCCAAAAACATCATAAACGAGCTAAAATTAGTCCACCCAAAAATGAAAAAGAAGTAAATTCGTCTTAATGTCGAAAGTTTTAAAGTTGTAAGTTTTAACGTAAGATAAGGTTTAAAATAAAAATAATTTTATCTTATTTATTTCTTACTGTCGCTTGGAGCGATGGCTTGTTTTCGTTGTATTTCTTGTCCTAAAACCATTTTCTGGTAAATAATCCAGCGAGTGTATTTGGACTTAACGTTACTATAAAACGTATTTTTTGGTTATAGTTTGGGCTAGCAATATCCCAGCCGTTTGATGAAGCCACCGGAAAGTAAAGTTCAAAATAATCGGTCACTAAATTGAGCCTAATGCCGCTATCAAAAACCAATCTCGGGTCCACAGTTTTATTTTTATAAAGCCCCGTGTCGCCATAAACCTCAATCCAGTTCCAAATATTTGCACTGGCATTGATTGTTGTTATCCATTGATTGGCATAGCTCGCTCCGGTTTTGGTTTTAAAACCTCCTTCGGCAACAATAAGCTGCTGGCTAAAAAGTCCTGTGGTTTCTGATCTTCCCAAATAATTGTAATCGAACAAATAATCGGTCGGTCGGTCGAGCGCAAAACTATAAAAGCTAGAATTGATGTTTCTGTATAGAAAATAGCCCGCAAAAAACCGAAGGTTTAACTGTCTGTTGTTGTTAAATAGTTTTCGATATTCAAGTGTGCCAGACATTTTTCCGAATTTCGAAGCCATTTGCAAGTTGGTTGAATATCGAAATTGTTTGGTCAACTCGGTGTTGCTATTGGCGTAACGCACATCAAAAACGGAGTAGTTCTGGGTTTCATCGGTGGCGTAATAAATGCTTTTTTCTCGACCCACAATCACTTGCCGAAAGCTCAACGTTTGGCGTTTGTTATTCCTAAAATCATTTTCTCTAAAACTGAATGAAGCAAAGGGCGTGTAACGATAATAGGAGGCATCTGGAGCATAGTGCGACACCAACCCAGTGAGCCCATATCGGGTGTTGTAGAGGCTGCTTTCTCTTAAATATTCATTGAAATAAAACGAAAAACTTCCTGTCAACGACTTGGTCAATGTGGCATACATCGGGTTAATGTCAAAGTTGAAAGGCTTGTCAAGATAAGTAACATTGTGCAGTTGTGCGCCCAGTGTCACGCCATCATAAAGATTATAACTGGCGTCGGGCATGTAGAGAATTTGATTATAATTGGGATCTTCAATATCTTTCATAAACACAAATTTAAAAGGTCGGTTCGGATACCAGCCATTTTTTAGTGTTTTCCAGTTGTTACGGCGGTTGTATTCTGGCACTTCGTTCAGATAATTGATAACAATTTTGTTGGCATTTTTTCTTTCAAAAGTAAAAGTACTATCGGTCTTGATTTCTTCGAGCCATTTCTTGAACACAATGGTTTTGTCCTTTAAACCATAAACTGGAATTGGCACCACAGCGTTTGATTTGTTCTTTACTGTAAAAGTTATGCTGTCGTTGGTCTTTGAAACTTTCGTGAAAGTATAATCAATTAATTTTCTGCTGTGCACAATCGTTTCAAAAAACCAATCAATTTTTTTGGGTGCGTTCAGGGTCAGTTTCTTTTCAAAATCTGAGCCTTTTGCCTGCTGATTGTTGTTTTCGTTCCAAAATTCTGAGATGCTTTTCTTGACAATTTCGTTGTCTAAATAATGATCTAAGTAAGCAAAACTCAATCCAGAGCGGTATTTTCCAGCAATTTTTTCGTTGAATTTAATAAATGATGTTTTTGGGTCGCCAATGGTTTGGTCCAGATTCTTTCTAGCCATCAGCATATAGAAATAGCTGTACTGCTCATTGAATTCAAGGTTGACCAGCTTGAAACTTTTAAGGATTTTGAACCTTGCTATCGACCCCATCATCTTGCTTTGTGGATAATTTTCTTCTACATATTTAATCATATAAAACAGTTGAATGCCGTCATAAATCCAATTGTCTTTTCTGGGATCAAGATGTAAACCATATTTCAAATAAGAATATAAATAGGTTTTTAGAAACTTCATTTCATAAATAAAATCATTCGGAAATGGACTCAAAACCGAAGGCAACTGGTTCAAACCATACATCGGGTTTCTTTCATAATCTTCTTCAGAAACAATCAACTTTTGGTGCGGATATGTTCCGATTTTAGCTTTGACAAAGTGGGTAATTTTATCTATAATTAAGGCCTTTTGAATTTCATCTAGGAGATGTTCTTCAAGATTGGTCAGCACCGTTACGTCTTCATTTTTATAGCTTAAATAATTCGATTTGGGCTGAATGGCGAGCACAAAACTGCTTCGGTTGTTTCCGGACAAATTATAAGTGTTGGTGTTTTCAGATTGATTGATTGAAATTTGATCTAAATCAGAAACAAGAATTTCGTTTTTTGGAATGGTAATATTGACATTAAAATTTGAAATTCCGTTAGCAATATCATCAATCGTAGCATTTTCGTAAGCAACAAACGCATGATTTTCATAGCGCACAGGAGAAATAAACCAGTCTTTTAGATAAAATTCTCCTTTGTCGTTATATCCGAAATTAGTAAACTTTTGATTGGGAATTTTTACGTTATAAACCAGTTGAAAAGTAATCTTTTCGTTAGGTAACAAAGGTAATTTTAACTTAATTTCAATGAGGTCAACCAAGTCATTAAACCGATTCCAAACTAAAGGATTGTTATTTTTATCCGTAATCATAACTTCTGAGGTGTTGCCCCGTTCTTGGTTGGAAGCAAAATGAAAAGCTCTCGTAAATTCGTCCGAAAATCGCTTCGCCAGCAATGAATTTTTGCTTGAATAAGCGTTGTTCCAATCGTTTAATAAAATATTTTTGAGCGTGTCTCCTGTTTGATTGTTGAACGTAATTTCTTGAATAACTCTAGCCGTCTTTTGATTTACATCGAGCAAAACTTTTAAGGTGTTTTGATGTTGTGCATAAACCAAGATATTTACACAAAAGCAAAAAGGGAGTAGTAAAAAATGAAGTTTTGTTTTCAAGCAGTTAAAATTTAATCTAAAAAATTAGGTGATGCAATATACTATTATAAACGAAATATCAACAAATTGCATTCCTAATTTTAAATAAAAAAGGAAATTCATGTCTAAATACAACTGTTTATGACAAAATTAAATTGATTGTAGCTTTTATTGTATAATATTTGTAACCCAAAATTATAATTATTAAAAAAAAATATCTTTTGATTAATAAAATATTATTGCTCGTATCGTTTTTAATATCTAGTTTTTGTTCGTCTCAAATTGTAATCAATGAACTAGACGCCGACACGCCTGGTTCGGATATTTTAGAATTTATTGAATTAAAATCTGCCACACCAAATTTCTCATTAAACGGTTATGTCTTGGTTTTTTTCAACGGCGGAAGTACCAGTCCCTATTCTGGATCTAGCAGTTATTTTGCTTTAGATTTAGATGGATATTCTACAGACGTTAACGGAATAATTCATTTCGGAAACTCAACAGTTTCACCAACACCAGCCATGACTTTTCCGATAACTACAATCCAAAATGGTCCCGATGCTGTTGCCTTATATCTTGGTAACGCTACGGATTTTCCTTTGAATACTTTTGCCACAGCAGTAAATTTAATTGATTCTTTGGCTTATTCAAATAGTGCAACCACACAACCAACTTCATTAATTACTATTTTTGGAATAACTGTTTGCACAAATGAGAATCAAACTTTGGCAGCTGCAACCAAATCTATTCAGCGGAAAAATGACGGAACCTATGAAGTAAAAACCCCAACACCAGGTGTTCCGAATGACGGTAGCGGAATAACATTTAATTATATCACGCTGACAACTAATCTACAAACAATTACAGAAGGACAATCATTACAAATCACATGCACCGCTTCTCAGGCGATAACAACTTCCCCTTTGGTATTAAATTTTACATTAAATAATGGGGCTTTTAATAGTAGTGATTATTCTGGATCATTAACCATAACCATTCCAGTAGGAGTAACAACAGGAACTTCAACAATTCAAATTCTAAACGACGGAGTTAATGAAGGTGACGAGGAAATGCTGATTGTTATGGCAACACCTTCATCAAGTTATTTGTTAAATAATAATAGCTTAATTATTAGAGTTGAAGATATAAATTTCACAACTCTTCCATTTGGAACGCCTGCAAATCCAACTTATGGTCAAGTTGTCAGTACTAAACCTCTTGGTTATTATGATTCAATTGAAGGTTTATCAGGAGCTGCTTTAAAACAAGGTCTGCAGAATATTATTGCCAATCCAACAATTATTCATGGACATACGTATGGAGATTTGCAAGTAATTTTGAAAAAAGCCGATCAAAATCCAGTGAACAGTAATCAAGTTTGGTTAATTTATACCGAGCAACCACGATCAAAAATTGACTTTCAAACAGGAAATAGCATCATTGGAAAATGGAATCGAGAACATATTTATTGTCAGTCAAGAGGCGGATTTGCAGATGCTACTTCTGGAACTCCTGCCGGAATCAACGTTTGGAGTCCAGCGGGTCCTGATATAATTGCAACAGGTCATAGCGATGCGCATCACATTAGAGCAGTTGATGGACAAGAAAACACCATCAGAAATAATAGAAATTACGGGGTTGACTATAACGGTCCAACAGGCAGTACAACAAATTCTTGGAAAGGTGATGTAGCTAGAGCTTTGTTCTATATGGGAGTTAGATATAATGCTTTGAATGTGGTTAACGGAAACCCCGCAGATACTGTGGTTGGTCAAATTGGCGATTTAGCTATTTTGCTTCAATGGAATCAATTAGACCCCGCTGACGATTTTGAAATGAATCGAAATAATTTTATTTACACTTGGCAAGTTAACAGAAATCCATTTATTGACTATCCGAGTTTAGCCGATTATATATATGGGGCAAATTATGGTCAACCGTGGTTTTCAACTCTAAGTACGGAAGCAACTGAAAAAATAAAAGTAGGACTTTATCCAAACCCAGCAAAAGATTTTATCAGAATTTCTGGTTTACAACAAGAAGCGGAAGTTGATTTTTTTGATATGAAAGGAAATAAGGTATTAAGCACAAAAATTAATGACAATAATTTGATTTCTATTAATTTCTCAGCGGGAATTTACCTAGTTCATATTAATTCTGGTAATCAATCTATAAGTAAGAAGTTAATTGTAGAATAACTACAGATTCCAAATTTCCCAAGCTTTTTCGGCTTGAAACACTAGCATTTCAGCACCGTTTTGGATGACTGCACCTTTTTCTTTTGCTTTTTGAAGAAATAATGTCTCAGAAGGATTATAAATCAAATCAAAAACCAAATGACTTGAAGTAAGAAACTGATAAGGAATCGGCGGACAAACTTCTATATTGGGAGAAGTTCCGAGTGGCGTGCAATTAATTACAATTTGAAATTCCTCAAAATCATTTTTATTCAGTTCAGAATATGATTTTGAATCTGAAAAATTTGAGCGAGAAACGAAGCAATAAGAAATTCCTAATTTTTTTAATGCAAAAGCAACAGCTTTTGAACCACCACCTGTTCCGAGAATTAATGCTTTTTTGTGATGTGATTTTAAGTTAGGTTCAATTGACTTGGTAAATCCAAACCAATCAGAATTGTAGCCTATCAACGCTCCATTTTTGCTAAACTTAATAACGTTGACTGCTCCTATTTCAGCTGCTATTTCTGACAAATCATCTAATTGATTTAAGATTTTTTCTTTGTAAGGGATTGTGACATTTAACCCTTTTAATTCAGGATTTTGATTAATAAATTCTTTGAAATTATCTAAATTTTCAAAATCAAAATTCTCGTAGGAATAATTTTCGAATTCTGGTTTAGAGAATTTTTCAGTAAAATAAATTCTTGAAAATGAATAAGAAATTCCTCTCCCGACTAAACCAAATTTATTACTTTTTGGTAGCATCAATTGAAATTGGCATTGAATACAAGCATCTTACTTTTTTACCGTTTAGTTGGGCAGGATTCCATTTTGGCATTGACTTTAAAACCCTTTGCGCTTCTTCTCCAGTTCTATAACCAATTTCACGAATGATTTTGATGTTAGAAATAGAGCCGTCTTTTTCGACAATAAAAGAGGCAAAAATTTTACCTTTCAATTCCATACTTTTCATCTCGTCAGAAATCGTAAAATATTTTGATAAATATCTTGAAAGTAGATTATTCCCGCCTGGAAATTCTGGTAGAACTTCAACTCCAGCGGAATTGTAAACTGTATTTTCATTTATCTCTTCTGAAATTAAAGGAGCCTCAATGTCAGCGGAAATTTCTTTAACTGATTCTGAAATTACTATATCATTACTATTTTGTTTTACATTAGATTTTTTTTGTCCAAAGGATAATCCAATTGATAATAAACAAAACGCTATCAACACTTTTTTCATACAATGTGTTTTTTAATTATGTTTTGAACTGTTTTTTTCAACCAAACTACTGGAAATAAATCTTCAATAATGTTATGGTTTTCATGACTTAATCGCAAACCATTATACAAATGAAATTTTCCTTTTACACTTTTTTGAAGCATATAATACAGTCCTGCCAAGCGATATTCAATTTCGAAGTTTTCAGGAAAAAACTCTGTAGATTGTAACAAAGTTTCAATTGCCATATCAAATTCTCCAAGAAATTGAAGAATATCAACCCAAAAAAGCCATGTTTCTAGCGAAGTATCACCGAATTCGACTGCTTTTCTATAACCAAATTCTGCTTCTTCAAAAAAGCCTATTTGCCTATTTATTGTTGCAAATTTTTTCCAGTATATTCTATTCTGATTGTCAATTGCTAAAGCTTTATTTACATAAAAAAGTGCTTTTTGATAGTTTTTTTCTTTTACATAAAAATCTGTAATTGCAATCCATCCTTTGTCTAGCAATGGATCTTCATTAACTGTTTTAGTATAAAATTTTAAAGCAGTTGCTTTATTTCCGAGTTTTTCGTGACATTTTCCAATACGAAGCAAAGCATAGGAAGTTGGATCGTCTAGCGCAATGGTTTGTTCAAAATTTTCAATGGCTTCTTCGAATCTTTTTAGTTTTTCAAGAGCTTTGGCTTTCTCCATAAATGCACCAAGAAAATCCTCATCAATATAGGTTGCATATTCAAATGCTTGAACTGCATTCTCATAATCTTTTACTCCATAATACAAACGGCCTAATTGATGCCAAGCAATTTCTGAATAGGGATTTTTGTCAATATAATTTTTCAAAAACGCAATTGCCTCTATGATTTGATCCAAAAATTCGAAGCAGTAAACCACGTTATAAAGTGCCGATTGATCTTCTATATCTTCTTCAAGACATTTAATAAAATATTCTTTAGCCAGTTCAAAATTGTCCATAAATAGGTACTCCATACCTATTAAATTATAGACATCTGCCAAATCATCAGTATGATTTAAAGCGATTTTTAAATACTCAATCGCTTTTTCATGTGAATCTCGTTTGGAGCAAATATTGGCTTTTTGAATATAAATTTCTTCGTTGTTGGGTTCTATTGAAAATAATTCGTTGAGAATCTTTTCTGCAATATCAAGTTTGTCTTCAAAAACAAGCATTTCAACCTGAACTAGCTTAAGCCCGGTTGATCTTGGATGTTGATCTAATGCCAATTTCAGAGCTTTCTTAGCTAAATTAGTTTTTCCATTGTCCAAATAATGAAGTATAATTTCCTCAAATTCTTCTGAATCAAAAAATAAAATCTTGTTGGTTTTCAACATTGATTCGAATTTCGATAAAGACAAATTGTAATCTTCTTCTTCTTCGCTTAGTTGCATATTTTTTTAATTTATTAAAAGAATAAAATTAAACGTTTTTTCGTTTACGATGTTTTAAAATTTAAATTCTTTTGAACAATTTAATTAACAACAAAAATAATAATTTTAAATTTTCTAAATGAAATATATATGATAATTATTCGTTAAAAAGCACCTTTTTTTAAAGAAAAATTATCATCACA
>CAIXNQ010000181.1 GCA_903920835.1 uncultured Bacteroidota bacterium
ACTCAGAATACTTCCGTTTGGTTTTTTCAATCAGCGCCAATTTAGCAGGGTTCTTTTTGATGTAGATAAATTAAATTCAACAAACGATCCGCAAGATGGTGGAGACGGTTTTTTTGACTTTATACCCGGTTTAACAGTAGATCCACAATATGGAAGAATTATTTTTACAACAGTTGAGCCATTCGGAAGTCATTTATTTGAGAAATTAAGAAACAATTCTACAGAGGATTATAACGAATCTTCGGTAATTGGAACTAATACTACTTATACTAACAATTCCTTTAATGCAAATCAGATTAAGTATGTTTACAGAAGTATGTACCGCACTTCACAAACGGCAGCACTTCAAGACGGCGATAAAAATAAATTCCTTTTAAAAGGGAAATTCAAATCTACGGGTGGTGATGGAATTCCGCTTGGTGCTGTAAATGTTCCGAAAGGCTCCGTTAGAGTAACTGCTGGTGGCAGGGCATTGGTTGAAGGAATTGATTATACTGTAAATTACCAACAAGGAAGGGTTCAAATTATAGATCCTTCTTTGCAAGCATCAAATACACCAATTCAGGTTTCTGTTGAAAACAATTCTGTTTTCGGACAACAAACACGAAGGTTTATGGGATTCAATATCGAACATAAATTTTCTGATAAATTCATGATCGGCGGAACGTTTTTAAAAATGACCGAGCAACCGTTTACACAAAAATCAAGCTACGGACAAGAATCTGTAAACAATTCTATATATGGATTGAATACGGTTTTTACTACTGAAGTGCCTTTCTTAACTAGAATGGTAAACAAATTGCCAAATATTGATACTGATGTCCCTTCTAATTTTTCTTTCAAAGGGGAAGTTGCATTGTTAAAACCTGACACACCTTCTGGCGATAAATTTAATGGTGAATCCACTATTTATATTGACGATTTTGAAGGTTCTCAAAGTGCCATCGATATGCGTTCTCCACTTTCTTGGACACTTTCAAGTACTCCAAAATGGGAAGGCTCGACAAATTATCCTGACTTTGGTGCGAATAGTGTTGGAATCGATTATGGATATAAAAGAGCCAAAATTAACTGGTATTCAATAGATCCTACTTTTTATACCGACAATGTCACTGGAAACACAGACGATATTTATTTAAACAAAACCAGACGTATTTATTCTACTGAACTTTTTCCAAACACCGATATTGTTCAAGGACAATCTAGTGTTGTTACTACTTTAGATTTATCATATTACCCAACAGAAAGAGGTCCTTATAATTACAATCCAGATGCTAACGGGACGAATACTTTGCCCAATCCTGCAAATAATTTTGGAGGTTTAATGCGTGCTATTAACACTACTAATTTTGAACAAAGCAATGTAGAATATATTCAGTTTTGGATTCTTGATCCTTATACGAATGGAACTAACAACCCAGCTGAAACAAATCCGAATAATAAAGGAAAGTTGTTTTTTAATTTAGGTGAAATATCGGAAGATATATTACAAGATGGAAAAAAACAATATGAAAACGGATTACCTTCGACGGATTCAAATCAAATTACTTCGCCTTCTATTTGGGGAAAAGTTCCAGCTTCGCAATCATTAATTTATGCTTTTGACACCAACGAAGGCAATAGAGCTTTGCAAGATGTCGGTTTAGATGGAATTGCCGATGCTGAAGAAGCCCAAAAATTCCCTGCTTTTGCTGGACTTTCAGATCCTGCAGCAGATAATTATCAGTATTATCTAAATGCCTCCGGAAATGTTTTGCAACGTTATAAAAACTATAATAACCTTCAAGGAAATTCACCAGTATCTGTAACCAACGACAATCGTGGGAATTCTACTTTACCTGACGTAGAAGATATCAATCGAGACAATACAATGAATACAATTAATGCCTATTATGAATACAGTATTGATTTAGACCCATTGAAAATGCACCCAGGAAACCGATATGTTGTTGATGAAAAATCAGTTGACAACCTATTGCCTAACGGACAAACCTTAACTTCTCATTGGGTTCAATATAAAATTCCGATAACTGCTAAGGAAAACGTGATTGGGGGTATTTCTGATTTTCGGTCTATTCGATTTATGAGAATGTTTATGACTGGTTTTACAGAACCAATTACGGTTCGTTTTGGAACTTTAGATTTAATTCGAGCAGAGTGGCGCAGATACACAAACACCTTAGATGCTAATAACCCCATAGACACCGACCCATCTGATGACAACACGAATCTCGATATTTTAACTGTCGATATCCAAGAAAATAGCAATAGAGTTCCTATTCCTTATGTGTCACCTCCAGGAGTTGTTAGACAACAAACTTATAATGGAAATTCATTAATCAGACAAAACGAAAAAGCATTGTCATTAAGAGTTTCAGGTCAAGGTTTAAAGCCAAATGATTCCAGAGGGGTTTTCAAAAACATTAGCGTAGATATGCGTCAGTACAAAAAACTGAGAATGTTTTTTCACGCAGAATCTTTATATAATGAACAACCCGTTTTGAATGATGACGAAATGGTTGGATTTATTCGATTTGGAAATGACTTTACGCAAAACTTTTATGAAGTAGAACTTCCACTAAAAGTAACCAATCAAACCGCTACAGCAGCAGACCAAATTTGGCCTGATGCCAATCAAATGGAATTGTCATTATCGCTACTAACACAATTAAAAATTTTAGCAAAAGGCAACACAATAGCACCAGATATTAATGGAGTAAAATTTCTAGATGAAGGTCAATTAGACGCTTCACTAGCAGGAAAATCTAACAAATTAACACTTGGGATTAAAGGAAATCCAAACTTCGGGTTGGTGCGGACTTTAATGGTCGGTGTAAAAAACAAATCCAACGGACGAATTAAAGGAGAAGTTTGGTTCAACGAATTAAGAATGTCTGGAATTGACAACAAAGGAGGAATGGCAGCTGTGGCAACTATAGATTCAAATGTTGCGGATTTCGCAACCATTTCCGCTACTGGAAAAATGAGCACCATAGGGTTTGGCTCATTAGAACAGACGACCAACGAACGAAGCAGAGAAGACATGCAGTTGTATGACATTGTGACCAACTTGAACTTGGGAAAACTCTTGCCGAAAAAATGGGGTATAAATTTGCCGTTTAATTATGGTGTCGGAGAGCAAATAATTACCCCAAAATATGACCCTTTTAATCAAGATATTGAATTGAAACAATTGATATCTGTTACTGCGGATCAAGCAGAAAAAGACAATATATTAAATCGAGCAATTGATTATACCAAAAGACGAAGTATCAATTTTATTGGTGTTAGAAAAGAAAGACCTAGCGAAAAGAAACCGCATCTTTATGATCCAGAAAATTTAACTTTATCATATTCTTATAATGAAACCAATCATCATGATTTTGAAATTGAAAAACTAACCGATTTGCAATTAAAAACATCTGTAGATTATAGTTTCACTTTTCAGCCAAAACCAGTCGAGCCTTTCAAGTCATCTAAAATATTAAAGAAAAGTAGTTACTTGAAAATGTTAAGTGATTTTAATTTTAATTACATGCCCTCTAGTTTAACCTTTAGTTCCAACATCAATAGACAATTTAACAGACAACAATTCCGACAAGTTGAAGTTGAAGGTTTGGCTTTAGATCCGCTGTATCGCAGAAATTATATGTTCAATTATCAATATGGATTTAACTATAATTTGACCAAAGCATTAAAACTTAATTTTACAGCATCGTCGGCAAATATCGTTAGAAGTTACCTCAACGACCAGAATGTTCCCGACCAAACCAACACCATTTGGACGGACTATTGGAACACTGGAGAAGCCAACCAACACAATCAGCAATTGGTTTTGAATTATGATTTGCCTATTAACAAAATTCCAGTTTTTAGCTTCGTAAAATCAAGCTATACTTATACTGGAAATTATGCTTGGCAACGTGCTTCACAAGCTTTGTCAACTTTTCAAGCAGATGATGGAACGACCTATAATCTGGGTAATACGGTTCAAAATTCGGCTGCACATAAATTGAATACAGCTTTAAATATGGATACGTTTTATAAATATATCGGTCTGACCAATAAACCTAAAACTCCTGCAAAACCAGTGGCTCCAAAAGCACCACCCAAACCTGGAGAACGTATTATTAACACTGCCACTGCCCAACCTAAAAATGGAAGTTTGTTTATGAATGGTTTGATAGGTGTAGCAACAAGTATCAAAACCATTCAAGTAGATTATATTCAAAATAATGGAACCGTATTGCCAGGTTATTTGCCTGGGGTTGGCTTTTTTGGTTCTACAAGACCTAGCACAGGATTTGTGTTCGGACTTCAAGACGATGTTCGTTTTGAAGCTGCTAAAAATGGTTGGTTGACCAATTATCCTAACTTCAATCAAAACTTTACCCAAGTAACGACCAAAACGTTAAACATAACCACCAATATTGATTTGTTTCCAGATTTTAAAATTGACTTATTGGCAAACAGAACTTATACAGAAAATTATTCTGAACAATATGATGTGAATAATGGTTATTACAATTCACGTTCCCCCTACTCTTCTGGAAACTTTGCGATTTCAACAACCATGATTAAAACGGCATTTAAAAATGATGATGCTACCAACTCTTCT
>CAIXNQ010000182.1 GCA_903920835.1 uncultured Bacteroidota bacterium
AAGTAAATTGAACTGTATCGCCAATGTTATATGCCCAAAGTCCGGCGTTGGTTGAAATAATTAAAACATAATTTACACCCAATTCGACTTCGCCAATGGTATATCGTTTTGGGGAATCTCTATAAAACTCGTCAGACTTTATAAATTCATAGAAAATTCCTGAATTCAGCAACAACAACATTCCTTTTTCGTGTTGCGAATCTTGATAGGCAAAAAAACCTTCGGAGGCAGGAAATAGCTCGATGGAATCTACTTTTCGACCAATTAAATTCTCGAATTTAGCGCGATAAGGTTCATAATTAACACCGCCATATATAAACAAATTGAAGTTCTTGAAAAGCGTACCTACTGGCTGGTTTGATTTTTGTTGCAATTTTTCAAAATACATCTGCACCCACGACGGAATGCCCGAAATGATTGCCATGTTTTCATTAATTGTTTCTTCGACTATGGCATCAACTTTGGTTTCCCAGTCATCAATACAATTCGTTTCCCAACTTGGCATTCTGTTTTTTTGAAGATACTTAGGAACAAAATGCGCCACAATGCCCGATAATCGACCGAGTTTTATTCCGTTTTTTTCTTCAAGAATTGGACTTCCTTGCAGGAAAATCATTTTGCCGTTTACAAAATCAGCATTGCCCGTTTGATAAATATAATTCAAGATTGCATTTCGAGCAGCTTCTATATGAAACGGCATCGATTCTTTAGTAATCGGAATGTATTTTGCGCCCGAAGTAGTGCCCGAAGTTTTGGCAAAATAGATTGGTTTTCCGTTCCATAAAACGTCCTCTTTGCCTGCAACAACAAGTTCTATATAGGGTTTCAGGGCTTCATAATCTCGAACAGGAACTCGCTCGGCAAAATCTTCTTTAGTAATAATTTCATCAAAATGATGGTCTTTGCCAAACTGTGTTTTTTTTGCTGAAGCAATTAAATTCTCAAAAACTTTTTGCTGTGCAGCCACTGGATTTTCAATCCAACGTTGATTTTTATGGTGAATTAGGGTTGCGAAAAACTTTGCTAAAATCGATTTCAGAGTCATTTATTTTCTTTTTTTGACTTTCTTTTTCTGCAATGCTTTTTTTGCGGCTTGTTCTTCTTTATCGATTTGTGCTCTAAGTTCAAGTTCCGCTTTGGTGGGACCAGCACTTTCTATCGAAGGCGCATCGGTTTTTGTGGCTAGAATAGAATCTTTGTTGACTTTTGCATACTGCAAATCGCCATTCAATACTTTCACCACCGATTGTAAATAGGCTTGATTTTTCTTTAAAGCATTAGCCAGCGAATCCGATTTTAGGGCTAATTCTGTAGCATCTTTTCGGAGTTTGTTAGAAGCATATCCCGGAATAAACTCTCGAAGCGGTGTAAAAGCAATGATATAGGTAGTAACAAAAATAATAAGCACAGCACCAAGAGTTGCCACAACAAAAACGTTCATAAGAGTCAATCGCAACGAAAAAACTTCTGCAAAAGTGTCTTCGTTTAAAATAATTAAACGTTTTTTTGAAAAAAGATGTCTTTTAATGATTTGCCTTTTACGTCCTTTGTCAGTCATAATTGCTATTTAGATTGACAAATATATAAATTTATTTAGGGTTTTATGATTCATGTCTTTTTTAGTTACTATCTTTGCTTCATTAAAATATAACAGTATGACATCATTAGCAATATTTCTAGGAGAACTTTTAAGCCCAGGACACGTGATTATTATTTTGGCTGTTGTTTTATTACTTTTTGGTGGTAAAAAAATCCCAGAATTAATGAAAGGTCTTGGAAGCGGCGTTAAAGAATTTAAAAACGCAGCAAAAGAAGACGAAAAACCTGCAGAGAAAAAAGAAGAATAATTTAAGTTTATTTTTTTCGAGACAATTTAGATCC
>CAIXNQ010000183.1 GCA_903920835.1 uncultured Bacteroidota bacterium
ATTACGGTGCCGATACGTTGCGTTTGTATGAAATGTTTTTAGGACCATTGGAACAAGCCAAACCATGGAACACTGCCGGAATTACTGGTGTTTCTGGTTTCTTGAAAAAACTATGGCGTTTGTATTTTGAGTCCCCCTCTAACTCCCCCGAAGGGGGAGAACAGAACACTTTTTGTGTTACTAACGACGAGCCAACCCCAGAAATGTACAAATCATTACACAAAACCATCAAAAAAGTAACCGAAGACATCGAGAATTTCTCGTTCAATACATCCGTTTCACAGTTCATGATTTGTGTCAACGAATTGGCGACTTTAAAATGCAATCACAGAAAAATTCTTGAACCATTGGCAGTTTTAATTTCGCCGTATGCACCGCATATTGCTGAAAATTTATGGAGGTGGTTGACATTTGGTAAAGAAATCGAAAATGATGATTTACCAAAAGATTATAAAGGAATTTCAACCGTAGCTTTCCCCATTTGTGAAGAGAAATATTTAGTAGAATCTGAAAAAGAATATCCCGTTTCATTTAATGGAAAAATGCGTTTCACGATTAAATTACCTTTAGATTTAACCATTCCTCAAATCCAAGAAATTGTAATGGCGGATGAAAGAACCATCAAGCAATTGGACGGAAGAACACCTAATAAAGTCATTATCGTTCCCGGAAAAGTGATTAACTTAGTGGGATAATCTGATAATATTTTTATCAAAAAGGCTGTAAACATTAGCGTTTGTAGCCTTTTTTTTAAGTCAGTTTTTTTTAATAATCTAAATTTTGCTACTGTCTAAATCACTCAGCCTGCTGTCTAAATCACTCAGCCTACTGCCGGAATCACTCAGCCTGCTGCCGGAATCACTCAGGCTGCTGCCGGAATCATTCAGGCTACTGCCGGAATCACTCAGGCTGCTGCCAGAATCACTCAGGCTACTGCCGGAATCACTCAGGCTGCTGCCAGAATCATTCAGGCTGCTGTCGGAATCACTCAGGCTGCTGCCAGAATCATTCGGAGAATTATAAGAATTATAATTTCGATTGTTTTTGAAGTTGAAAGTAGGCATAACTTCCAAGAATCATTTCGCCGATTGTTCCTAGAATAAAAATAAAAGAGGGCAAGCCGTCCATCAAAATTGATATTGTGCGACCAAAAGCCAAACCAAACATGAAAATAATATTTGATTGTGTTGCCGATTTCCATAATTTAGGGTTTAAAATTCCTAGAGTCCAGAGAAATGCAAAACCCAAATATAAACCCATAAGGGCTTTGAAAACATTTTTTTCGTCGATGGTATATGGCGAAATTTCAAACAAAATATTAGGACAAAAGGCATATAAAATTGCTGTTGGAGCGACAATAATCACTGAAATAATCAGATGAATGTTTTTCAATTTTAGTCCTAATTTTATTGTTGATGATTACAATCTGTCAATTTCCTCTTGAACTTTTTCCCAGTCTTCAAGCAATAAATCAAGGTCTGCCTTTTTCTTATTATAGGCCTTAAAAAACGAAGCATCTTCAATATGTTTGTCATAATTGGATGCCAATGCTTTATCGTCTGCTTGAATTTCATTTTCGAGCTGTTTGATTTGACTTTCTATTTTGCTCAAACGGTTTTGAAGCGATTTTCCTTTCTTTTGGTCTTCATACGAAAGTTTGTTGGTTTCCTTGGGAGCGTCTTTCTTTTCGATATCTTTTTTCTCAACTTCACGCATATTTTCCAGATTGCGTTGCTCCAGAAAATAGTTGATATCGCCCAAATATTCTTTGATTTTTTGGTCTTTAAATTCATAGACAATGTTCGACATTCCCTGCAGAAAATCACGGTCGTGCGATACGAGCAATAAAGTGCCTTCAAATTTTTGAAGTGCTGCTTTCAATACATTTTTAGACTTAATATCCAAGTGATTTGTAGGCTCATCCATCAGTAAAACGTTGATGGGTTGCAATAATAATTTACACAATGCCAATCTATTTCTTTCGCCACCTGAAAGTACTTTTACTTTCTTTTCTACGTCATCTCCACGAAATAAAAATGAGCCTAACATGTCACGAACTTTTGACCTATTGGTGTCAGTTGCGGCATCTTCCATGGTTCTCAATAGTGTGATTTCGCCATCAAGATATTCGGCTTGGTTTTGTGCAAAATAACCCACCTGAACATTATGACCTAATTTTATAGAGCCTCCATATTCAAATTCGTTTACGATAGCTTTGATAAATGTAGATTTTCCTTGTCCATTCTGACCCACAAAAGCAATTTTACTACCGCGTTCTACGAGTAAATTGATGTTTTTTAGTATGACTTTATCACCGTAAGATTTAGAAACATTTTCGGCTTCAACAACTACTCTCCCGGGTACTTTTGAAACTGGAAACGAAATGTTCATTACCGAATTATCGTCTTCGTCAACTTCAATTC
>CAIXNQ010000184.1 GCA_903920835.1 uncultured Bacteroidota bacterium
CAACAGCCGCTCCGTTGGGTTCAACAGCCGCTCCGTTGGGCACAACAGCCGCTCTGTTGGGCACAACAACCGTTCTGTTGGTTTGACCAGCTGCTCTGTTGGCATGACCACCCGTCCGAACTGATTTGTTCCCTGATCTGATAAGTCCTTCTAAATTCACCTCAATATATAATTAATAGTTCTACTCTTTCTTGCGAATCTTAAGCAACCTTACAATCAAAATAGAAAACAAATTGAGGAATGTTAAAACCTAAAGGAGAGGTTTTGGAGGTCAATAAAAAATATTCTTTTAAATATAAAATCCCATAATACCTTTTGCAATTAATAGTTATGTCTTTAATAGTTTTTTTTGTGTCAAAAAAATAAATTTTAAAAATCTTGACACGACTTTGTCAACAAAAAAATTATGATAAGATTTTGACACGAACTTGTGTCAGATTTATTTTTTTGAAAAAATTGAAACAACAATAAATTAAATTGTCAAATAAAACCAAAAAAAATAGGCTATCAATGAAGACGGCCTATTTTTAATTTAATGATTTTAGAAAAAAAAATTATTCTTAATTATTCTGTGCTTTAAAATCTTTTAGTTTTTGAATAAGTCTCGGCACAACGTCAAAAGCATCGCCTACAATTCCGTAATCAGCTACTTTAAAGAAAGGTGCTTCGGCGTCGGTATTGATTACTACCTTCACTTTTGAAGAATTTATTCCAGCGATATGCTGAATTGCTCCCGAAATTCCGATGGCGATATATAAATTGGTTGCAACAGGTTTTCCGGTTTGACCAACGTGCTCACTGTGGGGTCTCCAACCCAAATCAGAAACTGGTTTTGAACAAGCTGTGGCAGCACCAAGAACCGAAGCTAACTCTTCAATCATGCCCCAATTTTCTGGACCTTTTAGTCCTCGTCCAGCAGAAACTACAATATCAGCATCGGCGATGGTTACTTTTCCAGTAGATTTTTCAATCGACGACACTGAAACACCAAAATCGCCATCATTCAGCGTTGGCGAGAAATCTTCGGTGGTTGTTGCAACATTGTTTTCAACAATTCCGAAAGAATTTTTAGCCAAACTCAAAACTTTAACTTCTGTCGCAATTTCAGTAGTAACAAATGCTTTGTTTGAAAAGGCGTTTCTTTTTACTTGAAAAGGAGCAAGACTCACAGGAAGTCCGACCACATTTGAAGCAAATCCTGCTTCTAAACCAACGGCTACCAAAGGTGCTGCATATAAACTATCGGTGGTTGAAGACAGTAAAACCAACTTTACGTTTTCTTTTTGAGCTACTTGCTTAATGACATCTGCGTAAGCTTTTGCAGTAAAGTTTGTAAGTTTTTCGTTTGAAATTTTTATAACTTTATCTACTCCATATTTAGATAATTCGGAAACATCGTTAGCGTTTATGGCTACTGCTGTTACTGTTGTTGACAAACTTTCGGCAACTTTTTTAGCATAAGATGCTAACTCAAAAGCTACTTTTTTTAATTTTTCGTCGCTAGATTCAGCGTAAATTAATATTGACATGTTTTTTAATTTAAAAATTAATTTATTAAATTACTTTAGCTTCGTTGTGCAAAAGGTTGATGAGTTCGTCTAGGTTGTTTGCATCGACTATTTTCACTGCCGATTTAGCCGCTGGTTTCTCAAAAGTAACCGATTTTGTTTCAGCCGAAATAGCCACTGGTTCAACAATAGTCAATACTTTTGTTCTAGCGTTCATAATGCCTCTCATGTTTGGAATTCTAAGGTCTTTTTCTTCTACAATTCCTTTCTGACCACCAACAATAATTGGCAAAGAACTTGTTACATTTTCTTTTCCGCCGTCAATTTCTCTCGCTGCTTTTACAGAAGTTCCGTCAACATTGATTTCAATACAAGAATTTACAAAATTATAACCCAACAATGCCGCCATCATTCCAGGAACCATGCCGCCATTATAATCTAGCGATTCTTTTCCTGCAATAATCAAATCAAAATTTCCGTTTTTAGCAACTTCTGCCAATTGTTTGGCTACAAAAAAACCATCTGTTGGATCAGCATTTACTCGAATGGCTTCGTTTGCACCGATTGCCAAAGCTTTTCTTAGAGTAGGTTCGGTTTCTGGTCCGCCAACGTTCACAACTGTAACCGTTGCGCCTTGTTGCTCTTGAAACCAAATCGCACGAGTTAACCCAAATTCATCATTTGGATTGATAACAAATTGAACCCCGTTGGTATCAAATGCTGTAGCTTCGTTGATAAAATTAATTTTTGAAGTAGTATCAGGCACGTGACTAATGCAAACTAATATTTTCATTATTTTATAGATTAAATTTTTCAGGCGTAAAAGTATAAAATAATTTTGTGTTTTTAATATGCGTGCATAATATTTTAAATAAAAATATCAGTATTATATCGATTTCGTGATGGTATGAAATTGCAATAATTTTAAAAGTATCATGGATGTTTAAATTTGTGTTTTATTAAATATTCTAAAAAAGTTTTTAAATCGTTTTAAATTTTTACTTTTGCTATCCAAAATTGATATAAAGTAAATCTAAAATATGAGAACGATACAATTTAGAGAAGCGATTGCAGAAGCGATGAGCGAAGAAATGCGTCGAGATGAATCTGTTTATTTAATGGGTGAAGAAGTTGCCGAATATAACGGTGCTTACAAAGCTTCAAAAGGAATGCTTGACGAATTCGGACCAAAAAGAGTTATTGATACTCCAATTGCAGAGTTAGGATTTGCTGGAATCGCAGTAGGTTCGGCAATGAACGGCTGTCGCCCAATTGTAGAATATATGACTTTCAACTTTTCGTTAGTTGGAATTGATCAAATTATTAACAACGCTGCAAAAATGCGTCAAATGTCGGCTGGACAATTCCCAATGCCTATGGTTTTTAGAGGACCAACTGCTTCTGCAGGACAACTTGGTGCCACGCACTCTCAAGCATTTGAAAACTGGTTTGCCAACACTCCAGGACTTAAAGTTGTGGTTCCATCAACAGTTTATGATGCTAAAGGTTTGTTGAAATCGGCAATTCGTGATAATGATCCTGTGATTTTCATGGAAAGCGAACAAATGTATGGCGACAAAGGCGAAGTGCCAGAAGGAGAATATTTAATTCCACTTGGAGTTGCTGATGTTAAAAGAGCAGGAAGCGATGTAACTATTGTTTCGTTCGGAAAAATCATCAAAGAAGCTTTTATTGCAGCAGACGAATTGGAAAAAGAAGGAATTTCTTGTGAAATTATTGATTTAAGAACAGTGCGTCCTATGGACCACGACACAATTTTAAACTCCGTTAAAAAAACCAATCGTTTAGTGGTTTTAGAAGAAGCTTGGCCTTTTGCGAGTGTAGCTTCAGAAATTACTTATATCGTTCAAGAGCGTGCATTTGATTTTTTAGATGCACCAATTCAAAGAATTACTACTGCTGATACTCCTGCACCTTATTCACCTACTTTGTTGAAAGAATGGATTCCAAATTCAGAAGATGTTATAAAAGCAGTTAAAAAAGTGCTTTACAGAAAGTAATTTAAAGACTGTTTAAATTTTACTAGTAATTACTCTTTAAATATAGATTATAGTTTTTATAAAACACTTATATTTGAAACTTCATCAAAAAATTTTTGGTGAAGTTTTTTCTTTAAATATGAAATTTATTTATTCGTTATTATTGATTTCTTTTTATAGCCTTGCAGTTCTGGGTCAAACCAAAATTAGCGGAGTTATTTTAGACAAAAAAAATAAACCAATTCCGTTTGCAAATATTGTTTTCAAAAGTTCGAACGAAGGAACTCTAGCCAATGAAGACGGTCGTTTTTATTTGGAATCCATCAAAACGTATAGTGCATTGCTCGTAACTTTTGAAGGTTATGTTGACCGAGAAATTCCATTGACAAAAGCTGTAAATTATGATTTCAAAATTATATTAACAGAAAAAGAGAAACTTAAAGAAGTTATTATTTATAACGGAAAAACTTCCAAAAAAAATAATCCTGCGATTGATATTTTAAGAAAAATATGGGCTAGAAGGCGTCAAAATGGTTTGAAAAAATTCGACCAATATGAAATGGATAAATATGAAAAAGTCGAGTTTGACATGAACACTATTGATAGTGCGTTTATGAAAAGCAAACTTTTTAAAGGAATGGAATTTGTTTTTAAGCAAGTTGACACTTCTAAAGTTACTGGAAAAACGTATCTTCCAATATTTATTAACGAATCATTATCCCAAGTTTATGGCGATAATAAAGCTGGAAAAACCAAAGAAATATTAATTGCCAACAAAAATTCTGGCTTTAATACCAACCAACAAATTATTGCCTTTGTCAAAGATTTATATTCTGATTATGACATCTATGACAATTATATGAATTTCTTCAACAAAAGTTTTACGAGCCCGTTGTCAAGAACAGGCATAGATGTTTACAATTATGTTTTGACCGACAGTACTTATATTGACAAAAAATGGTGTTATAACATTGTTTTTTATCCTAGACGAAAAAACGAATTGACTTTTAAGGGCGATTTTTGGGTAAATGACTCCACTTGGGCAATTAAAAAAATTAATATGGCAGTGACCAAAAGTGCTAATATTAATTGGGTAAAAGATATTTATATCGAACAAGAATTTGATGTTTTAAACGATTCGGTTTTCTTGCTCAGCAAAGATTATATGATGTCCGATTTTGCATTGAGCAAAAAAGAATTCTCAAAAGGAGTTTATGGAAAAAGAACCACGTTTTATAAAAACCATAAGTTCAACATCGAAAAGCCCAAGAAATTTTATAAAGACGACACCAATTTTATAGACAATTCGGTCTATACAAAATCTGATGATTTTTGGAAAGAAAATCGTTTTGAAAAGTTGAGCAAAGACGAAGCTGGAGTTTATAAAATGCTTGACACATTGCAAACTGTAAAGAGATTCCGACAAATCTATGATGTTGTAACTATATTGGCTAGTGGTTATATCCAAAAAGGTTTCATTGATTATGGTCCAGTATTTTCTACAATTGGCTATAATGAAGTAGAAGGCGCACGACTCAGAATTGGAGGTCGAACCTATTTTGGAAACAGCGATACTTGGCGACTTCAAGCCTATACTGCATATGGATTTAAGGACAATAAATTCAAATATGGTTTTTCTGGAAAATGGATGATTGAAAAGAAAAATAGAATCATCATTTCAGGAGGAAATCGAAGAGATGTGGAGCAAATTGGTGCCTCATTAACCAGCACTACAGATGTTTTAGGAAGAAGCGTTGCATCATCTTCAGTTTTCACAACAAGAAGCAACGGAAAATTAACCAACATTAATTTATCGAATGCAGAAATTGAAATTGAACCCGAAAAAAACCTAAACTTTTCAACTGGGTTTACCTATAAAACTCTCGAATCGGCGGCTCCAAGAGATTTCAGTTTGGATTATTACAGCGACGAATCTCACTCTGGAATTAAAAGTAAAGTAAACCAATCTGAAGTATATTTTCAAATTGATTATACACCAAATCGAAAACCAATTGGTTATGCAGTTGAACGTAGCATTGTCTCTAGTCCATACAGTCAAGTTTTTATAAATTATACACAAGGTCTCAAAGGCGTATTGAACAGCGATTTTAATTATCAAAAACTACAACTCTATTACAAACAACCATTGATAATTGGTCCGTTAGGGACTTCAAATTTCATTACAGAGATGGGCAAAACTTATGGCACAGTCCCACTAAGTTTGATGGGAGTTATACCTGGAAATCAATCGTTGTTTGCTATAAAAAACACCTTCAATAATTTGAATTTTTACGAATTTCTTTCCGACCAATATGTCACATTGCAATGGACACATGATTTTGGAGGTCGTTTCTTTTCTAGAATTCCATTAATGAGAAAACTCAATTGGCGAGAAATTGTTGGCTTAAAAACTGTATATGGTACTGTCTCTGATGCAAATCGAGCCATCAATGCGTCAGGATTAGTTTATGTAGCTCCTCAAAATGGTTATTGGGAATATAGTGCAGGAATAGGCAATATTTTCAAGGTATTTAGAATAGACTTTTCTTGGCGAGGAAGCTATCTCTATATGCCTGAAGCCACAAGATTTGCTGTAAAAGGATCGTTTGGATTTTATTTTTAATAAGCTTAAAATTTTCTTTGTCATTAAAAATCTTCAATTTAGTTTAGCTTTAAAAATAATTATTCTAAGAAATTATTGCTAGTTTTGTCTTTTATAGTATTTTATGATAAACCCATCGGTTCATGGCTGGATAGACAAGTTTTTGCAGGAACAAAATGTTCTTGAGTCAAACAAAGTTGACAACATCAATTATTATAATTCCTTAAGAGTTTCTGGGTTTATTTATGGTCATGTGGTGTCAATACCATCATTTTCTGAAATAAATTCAATGGGTTGGCTAAAAAGTGAGCTTTACAAAACAGCTTTGCTCAACGCTCTTTATCAAATGTATTTTTGTACAAACAAAACTACAAATGACTTCGTTAATCAAGCAGTTGCGTTTTATAACTTAATGAATCCTCCGAGTTTTAATTTGTTAAAAAAATTATTACCCAAATATG
>CAIXNQ010000185.1 GCA_903920835.1 uncultured Bacteroidota bacterium
CCCCAAAAGTTCGAATAGACACCCCGAAAGTTCGAATACGTTCCCCAAATGTTCAAATAGAAGCCCCGAAAGTTCGATTACGAATATTACTTACTCAAAAAAGTAAAATTTAAGTTTGATTTGGTTTTCTGAAACTAAAACAATAAAAATCATTCAAACAAAAGTTTGATATTTTCATACGAATTTGTCATGGCTTCTTTAATTTGCTCTGGGTTGAGCCACGCCACTTTCTCGATACCTTCTTCAATTTGACCTTGTGGAGTGCCCTCAAAATCGGAGGTCATCTCAAACCAATGGGTGATTTTGAGTCTGTAGGTACCATTTCTTTTAAAAACATGATACGTTTTTTGGAGTTTGTCAGTAATTACAAGTTTGTTTACTCCGGTCTCCTCCTCTACTTCTCTAATGGCGGTTTCTTCAATTTCTTCGCCTTTTTCAGTTCCTCCTTTGGGCAAATCCCATTTTCCGTTCCTGAAAATAAAAAGAACTTCGCCTTTTTTATTATAAACCAAGCCGCCTCCAGCTTTGTTGACTTGAATTTTTGTCTTCAAAACTTTCATAATTTCTTTCTCATCTGGATAATAGAGATAGGCTTTTTGAATTTTATTTTGAAACATCTTGTTAATAAGCTGAACGATATCAACACTTTCTAGCAAAAACAACTGAAAATCGGTTTCTTTACTGATTACATTTGTTAAAAATAGAGGCTTTTCGTTTACAAAAACTTTATACATTTGCAGTATGATTTTTACTAAAGACACCGCCGAAAAAACGGCAGAATTACTTTTGCAAATAAATGCAATTAAATTGAATTCAAGAAATCCATTTTTGTGGGCTTCGGGTTGGAAATCTCCTATCTATTGCGATAATAGAATAACCCTTTCTTTTCCAGCGATCAGAAACTTCATTCGAGATGAATTTGAAAATCAAATCGAAAAAAAATTCGGAAAACCTGATGTTATTGCTGGTGTCGCAACTGGTGCCATCGGAATTGGAGTTTTGGTTGCAGAAAGCATGGGATTACCCTTTGTATATGTACGTCCAGAACCCAAAAAACACGGAAGACAAAATCAGGTAGAAGGTTTTTTACAAAAAGGGCAAAATGTAGTTGTAGTAGAAGATTTAATTAGCACCGGAAAAAGCAGCCTTCTTGCAGTTGAAGCTCTAAGAGCCGCTGGAGCTAATATTAAAGGAATGGCAGCTATTTTTAATTATGGATTTGAAGTTGCAAGTACTAATTTTAAAGAAGCCAACGTAGATCTTTTCACCCTTTCGGATTATGAAAACCTATTAAATTTTGCCATTTCAAAACAATACATTACAGACGATGAACTTGTTATTCTTAAAGAATGGCGAAAAGACCCTGCAAATTGGGGCAACTAATTAAAAAATCTAAAATAGTATGAACTTACAAAGTCCAAAAGTTATAGTAGATAAATCAGACAGCTACATTTTTAACGCACTATCTGATTTAAAAAACTTTGAAAAACTAATGCCCGAAAACATTTCTAAATTTGAGGTTTTAAGCGATGATGTTTTTAATTTTGGACTCGTCGGAATGCCCGAAATTAAATTAAGACTAAAAGAAAAGATTGCAAATACTACTATATTATTGAATGCTGCAAGCGACAAATTGGCTTTTTCTCTGACTGCAAATATTATTTCACAATCAGAATCAACCTGCGAAGTTCAATTACTTTTTGAAGGAGAATTTAACGCCATGATGGCAATGATGATTAAAGGACCTATTCAAAAGTTTATTGATACTTTATCAAGCAACATGAATAAATTATAATAAAACTGTTTATTTAGAACTTTTAAAAATAATTTTCAGACTATGCAGATTCAATCCTTTAAATATAAATCTATTTGTATATTTGCCCCTGAAAAAATCAAACGCCACGGCAATTGAACACAATCATAGCTAAACCCACAATACAATCCATATTTACCGATTTTAAAGCCATAACAAAAGCAGGATTAGCTGTTAGTGTTGTGTTTTCATCTATTGCTGGATATTTATTGGGGTTTAGTAACAACAACCCTTTTAGTTGGTCAATATTAACTATGCTTACTCTAGGTGGCTACTGCATGGTAGGAGCTTCAAACGCCTATAATCAAGTACTAGAAAAAGAACTTGACAAATTGATGGATCGAACTAAAAACAGACCGGTTCCATCTGGCAGAATGAGCTCGAATACTGCTTTGATAATTGCTACATTATTAACAATAATTGGAATTGTGTTGCTTTATAACATCAATCCGAAAACAGCAATGTTTGGAGCAATATCAATTTTCATCTATACTTGTTTATACACGCCATTAAAAACAGTTACTTCACTTTCAGTTTTTGTTGGTGCATTTCCAGGAGCAATTCCATTCATGCTGGGTTGGGTTGCAGCAACAGGCAGTTTTGGAATAGAAGCTGGAACACTGTTTTTGATTCAATTCTTTTGGCAATTTCCACACTTTTGGTCCATTGGTTGGTTTTTATATGAAGATTATGAAAAAGCAGGTTTTTTTATGCTTCCTACAGGCAAAAAAGACAAAGCAACAGCAATGCAAACATTGCTATATACCCTTTGGTTAATCATCGCTTCGTTGTTGCCAGCTACAGGTTATACCGGACAATTATTTCTTTCAAAAACAGCAGCCATAATTGTTTTTTTACTTGGTATATGGATGTTGTTCTATGCTGCAAAATTATATCAATTGCGATCATCACAAGCAGCTAAAAAATTGATGTTAGTGAGTGTAACCTATATTACAGCATTACAATTAGTATATATAATAGACAAATTTTTAAGATAATTATGAACAAAATGACTTTAGAAGAGCACAACGCTCGGACGGCAAAATCATACAAACTACTTCTGTTAGTTTCTATGGTCAGTATGATTATGGTTTTCGCAGGATTAACCAGTGCATTTGTAGTAAGTAAATCCAGACAAGATTGGTTGAAAGATTTTCATTTACCAATTGCTTTCTTTTGGAGCACCGGAGTAATAATAATAAGTAGTTTGACATTTCATTTAGCTAAAATAGCAATTCAAAAGGATGATAGAAATAAAACTACTTTATATTTAATAGCAACATTACTTCTAGGACTTCTATTTGTCTATCTCCAACTTTTAGGTTTTCATCAAATCATTGAAAGTGGTTACTATTTCACCGGAAGCCAAAGTTCAATAACTACAACTTTCCTTTATTTAGTAACAATAACTCACCTTGCACACCTTTTTGGAGGCTTAATTTCACTATTTATTATTATTTATAAACATTTTAAACAAAAATATAATTCATCTCAAACTCTTGGAATTGAACTCGGTGTGATGTTCTGGCACTTTCTTGATGTTTTGTGGATATTTTTATTTTTATTTTTATTTTTCTTTAAGTAAGAAAAAAATGTAAATTTGGGAACTTTTTAACGATTAACTTTTATGACAAATACAGTTACAACTGAAACTAATGAACAAAAAACTTGGGGCGGCGGGAACGAACCAATGGGAGCAAGTTATGGCAAATTGATGATGTGGTTTTTCATCTTGTCAGATGCTTTAACATTTTCTGGATTTCTTGCAGCTTATGGTTTTTCAAGATTTAAATTTATTGAAACATGGCCTTTGCCAGATGAAGTTTTTAACCACTTTCCATTTCTTCACGGACAAAATGTTCCGATGCTTTATGTGGCGTTAATGACATTTATATTAATTTTCTCTTCTGTTACAATGGTACTTGCTGTAGATGCAGGACATCATTTAAACAAAGGAAAAGTAGCTATCTACATGTTTTTGACCATTATTGGTGGTTTGATATTCCTTGGTTCTCAAGCTTGGGAATGGAAAAATTTTATACACGGAGAGTATGGTGCAATAGAAACTAAAGGTGGAAGTATTCTTCAATTCGTTGATAAAAATGGAAATCGAGTTGCTCTAGAAAAATTTGCAGCTACACTTCCAGAAGAAAGAGAGCACTTATCAAGAGACAAAGGAAGATGGTTTATGGAAGAAAGTTCTTTACCAACCTATTCAGTTGCAGAAGTACAAGCAGGATTCAAATCTCATCCAGATTTGTTAATTAGAACTGAAAAAATAACAAGTAAAAAACATAAAACCGTACTTTCTAGAGTTGAATCTGAAAAAATGCTTGCGAACGCAGAATATGTTGTTGAAGGCGCAAACTTAATTAGAAATGAATATGGTCAAAAATTATTTGCAAACTTCTTTTTCTTTATTACAGGTTTTCACGGATTCCACGTGTTTACTGGAGTTTTAATCAATATTATCATCTTTTTCAACGTTCTTCTAGGAACTTATGACAAAAGAAAAAGTTATGAAATGGTAGAAAAAGTTGGACTTTATTGGCACTTTGTCGATCTAGTTTGGGTATTCGTATTCACATTCTTCTACTTAGTTTAATTAAATCAATATTATAAATATGTCACACGAGCACGTATCGAATACAAAAAGAATTTGGTTTGTTTTTATTCTTTTATCTGTTGTTACAACTGTAGAAGTAATTTTAGGACTTATTAAACCTGAGGCACTCCACATGAATAATTTATTTCACATGAATCTATTAAACTGGATTTTCATTGGACTAACATTATACAAAGCCTATTACATTGTTTGGGCGTTTATGCACATGGAAGGTGAGAAAGCCAACCTACGATGGGCAGTTGTTGCTCCGTTAATATTTCTTGTTTTATATTTAGTTTTTATAGTATTAGTAGAAGCAAATTACATTTTTGAAGTGTTTAAAAATTCAACAATCAAATGGAATTTTTAATTTCAAAATAATATAAAATTTAAGGTACGCTTTGCGTGCCTTTTTTTTTATTTTTGTACTCAATAACAATCCACTCCAAATGAAAAAAAATATAGTACTGTTTGTACTTTTTATATTGCCTATTGTCGCCTATCTTTTCTTTGCTTCTGGAATAAATTCATTTGGAAAGTTACCTACAATTACAAAAAATATTCCAAATATCGAACAATGGAAATCGTTAAATGGCGAAAAAGTAACTTTAGACAATAAAATTACAATACTTTCTTTTACTGGATCTGAAATCATTCGAAATCAAGGAAATTACTTTAATTTGACTGAACAGATTTATGACCGCAATAAAGCATTCAATGACTTTCAAGTAGTTTTAGTTGTTCCTGAAGGAAATGAAGTTGCAGCAAAAGAACTAGCAACTAAACTTGCTGGATTAACCGATTTAATGTCATGGAAAATTGTTTTTGCTCCTACAAATGAAATCAGCACATTTTTCTCCGAATTAAAATTAAAAGGTTCTTTAAATCCAGACTTTGGAACAAAGTTTGTTTATATCATTGATAAAAAAAGAAATTTAAGAGGCCGAAATGATCTTAAAGATTACAAAGAAGGTTACGACACGACTTCTCCATCCGACCTTCATAATGAAATGACAGACGATGTGAAAATTATTTTAGCCGAATATCGTTTTGCGTTAAAAAGAAATAATAACAAAAGAAAAATATAATTATCTGATGATTAAAAATAAGTCCTATATCGGAATTGCATTTATAATTTTAGTTTTCGGAATTTATGCAATCCCTAAAATAATAAGCAGAATAAAAAACAACGATATTGTTAAAGGATCTTCGCTAGATAATATTTCTGGAGCTGAAAAACAAACAAATCTATTACAAATCGGTAAAGCTCCAAGTTTTGAATTAACCGATCAAAACAATAAAAAAATTTCAAATGCAGACTATTTAGGTAAAGTATATGTTGTAGAATTTTTTTTTACAACTTGTCCGACGATTTGTCCTAAAATGAATTTGAATATGCTCGACATACAAAATAAGTTTTTCGGAAATCCAAACTTCGGAATAGCCTCAATTTCGATAAATCCAGCACACGATACTTCTGAAGTTTTAAAAGAACATGCCTCAAAATTAGGCGTAAAATCAAACAATTGGCACTTGCTTACTGGAAATGAAGACTACATTTTTTCACTTGCCAATAAAGGTTTTAATTTATATGTAGGGAAAAACAGTACCATAAAAGCTGGCTTTGAACATTCGGGGCTTTTCGCGCTTATAGACAAAAAAGGAATCATCCGTTGTCGAAAAGATGCCAGCGGAAACCCTATTGTTTATTATGACGGATTAGAAAAAGAAGGCGTAAAATCAATAATGCAAGATATAACCATATTATTACAAGAATAATGAAAAAAGAAAATTCACCAGAGAAAAAATACAATACTTTAATTGCCGTAATTTCGATTGTTATTCCATTAGCAGTCGTGGCATTGTTTTCAATCCGATTGAAAGATTTCGGTATAAACGTTACTCCATTACATTTTTTACCACCGATTTATGCTGGGATTAATGCACTAACAGCAATGATTTTAATTTTAGCCGTAAACGCTATAAAAAAGGGAAACAAATCGCTTCATGCTAATTTAATGAAAACAGCAATTGGTCTGTCGATTCTCTTTTTATTAATGTATATCGCCTATCACATGACAACAGATGAAACTAAATTTGGCGGCGAAGGAGCAATCAGATATGTTTATTTTTTCTTGCTAATTACTCATATTGCTTTGTCAGTTATAACAATACCACTTGTTTTAACTACCTACGTTAGAGCTTTAGCGGAACGTTTTGACAAACACAAAAAAATAGCAAAATACACCTTCCCTATTTGGCTTTATGTCGCGATTACTGGTGTAATAGTCTATTTTATGATTGCTCCCTATTATGCTGCATAAACTAAAAACCATTGTTTTTATTATCCTAATTATTTCTAGTTACAGCACATATTCGCAATGTGCGATGTGTCGTGCAGCATTAGAAAGCGATGGAAATCAAACCCAAGCCCAAGCTGTTAATGATGGAATTGTTTACCTAATGGTAATTCCTTATATTCTAGTAGCTGGTTTGGCTTTTGCAGTTTATAAAATCAAATCAAACAAATAGAAAAGCTGAAAATTCAGTGACAATTTGGCACTAAAACAACAAATGGCAATACTTTTGTTATTTGAAATTAAAAATAATGTTTAAAAAAATAAAAGATAAATTCAAGATGACTACGGATAATAATGAAATCGAAAAAGAAGAAATAATCGAACAAACGACTTCCGAAAACAACGAAGCATCTATTGACTCCGCCGTAGAATTAAGCGTTGAACAAAAGCTAGAGGAAGAACTTGCCAACGAGAAAGACAAATTTATTAGACTTTTTGCTGAATTTGAAAACTATAAAAGAAGAACTTCCAAAGAAAGATTAGAGCTATTCAAAACGGCTAATCAAGAAGTGCTCTTGGCTCTATTGCCAGTTATGGACGATTTTGATCGTGGATTGATAGAGATTCGTAAATCAGAAGATGAGCTCTTGCTTAAAGGCGTTGAGTTAATTTATGATAAATTAAAAAACACTTTAAACTCAAAAGGTTTAGAAGAAGTTGAAGTCAAAGCTGGCGATATCTTTAATGCCGATTTTGCAGAAGCAATTACTCAAATTCCTGCGCCATCGCCAAATTTTAAAGGCAAGATTGTTGATGTTCTTGAAAAAGGTTACAAACTTGGCGACAAAATTATTCGATATCCAAAAGTAGTTATTGGTCAATAAATTATTTAAAGAAAGGATTTTGCCTTACTTAAAATTTATACAATTAAAATGAAAAAAGATTTTTACGAGATATTAGGGATTTCAAAAAATGCTTCGGAAGCCGAAATTAAAAAAGCTTATCGAAAAAAAGCCATTGAATTTCACCCTGACAAAAATCCAGGAAATAAAGAAGCAGAAGAGAAGTTTAAAGAAGCAGCCGAAGCCTACGAAGTTTTGAGCGACGCCAATAAAAAAGCAAAATATGATCAATATGGTCATCAGGCTTTTGATGGTGGTGGCGGATTTCAAGGCGGCGGCATGAATATGGATGACATTTTCAGTCAGTTTGGCGATATTTTTGGAGGTGGTGGTTTTGGAGGTTTTGGCGGCGGTGGCGGTCAAAGACGTGTCAAAGGAAGCAACCTTCGTATAAAAGTGAAGCTAACTTTAGAAGAAATTGCCAATGGTGTTGAGAAAAAAGTTAAAGTAAAACGTAAAATTCAAGCCCAAGGTGTTTCGTATAAAACTTGCTCTACTTGCAACGGTCAAGGACAAGTAATGCGGGTTACTAACACTATTTTGGGCAGAATGCAATCGGCATCCACCTGTCCGACCTGTGGTGGTGCTGGTCAAATTTTAGACAAAAAACCTGCCAATGCCGACTCGCAAGGGATGATTCTTGAAGACGAAACAGTTTCTATAAAAATTCCTGCTGGTGTTGTTGACGGAATGCAACTTAAAGTGTCTAACAAAGGAAACGACGCTCCTGGCAACGGAATCCCTGGCGATTTGATTGTGGCAATTGAAGAAGTAGAACATGAATTCTTGAAACGTGAAGGAGAAAATCTTCATTATGATTTATACATTAGTTTTTCAGAAGCGGTGCTTGGCGTTTCAAAAGACATTGAAGCTGTGAACGGAAAAGTGAGAATCAAACTTGAAGAAGGTATTCAGTCTGGAAAAATTCTTCGATTGAAAGGCAAAGGAGTTCCTAGCGTTAATAGCTACGGCACTGGCGACTTGCTTGTTCATGTGAATGTTTGGACACCAAAAACATTAAACAAAGACCAAAAACAATTCTTTGAATCAAATCTAGAAAACGAGAATTTCATTCCGCATCCAGAAAAAAGTGACAAATCATTTTTTGAGAAAGTTAAAGACATGTTTTCATAAATATTTTTTTTGCTGTTTTTATAATAGCTTTTTACCCATCCTCACTAGCCAGAGGGTGGGTTTTTTATTTTAATTCATAAGAGAATTATGGGTTTCAAAACCACTTTTTTGATGATTTTACTTTCTCGTTTTTTTAAAATTTTAAAGCCAGTTGCCTTGTCTTATGGAATAGATTTCTGATTTAATCTGCAATTTTAATTGTCTTCTGAAATGGTTTTTAAGAAAATAAAAATAGTTTTGGATTGACTATAAAAATCTCCAAAAACAGTTTAAAATTTAAATAAAATAATACTTTATTTTCTTTATTTAATATTTTAGTTTCCTAATCTAATATAAAAGTTTCTTAAATATAAGATATACCTTCCGAGGATTATATTATAATTCCCTCGAGTTCCATTTCACTTTCCTAGGGTTTCATTTCACTTTCCTAGGGTTCCATTTAACTTTCCTAAAAAACAATTTTACTTTCCTAAAAAACCATTTTAATTTCTTTAAGTTACATTTTACTTTCCTAATATTATATTTTTTCTACATGATTTTGAACAAAATGATAGTTTTTGCTTGAACTGAACAAAAACAAATTAGAATCAAATGATACTTTAGCTAAAACGATCATGAAAAAATTAAAAATGAAGTGATTTTTACTTTTTTTGATTGTAACGGAAAAGATTAAACCGCATCTAAATCTAAATTGTAGTTTTTTTATACTTTTACGGAAATCAAAATTGAACATGAGTAATATTCTTGAGGTTAATAAAGTTAGTAAATATTATGGCGACTATGTTGCGCTTAATGAAGTTTCGATTGCTGTTCCTAAAGGCAGTATTTATGGGCTTTTGGGTCCAAATGGTGCCGGAAAAACTTCGTTAATTCGCATTATTAATCAAATCACGATGCCCGATAGTGGTGAAGTGCTGCTCGATGGCGAAAAATTAAATCCAAAACATGTGCAACATATAGGCTATCTGCCCGAAGAACGCGGTTTATATAAATCAATGAAGGTGGGCGAACAGTGTTTATATCTTGCTCAAATGAAAGGTTTGTCTAAAAATGAGGCGAAAATTCAACTCGAATATTGGTTTGATCGGTTTGATATTAAAGGCTGGTGGAACAAAAAAATTCAAGAACTTTCTAAAGGAATGGCACAGAAGATTCAATTTGTTGTTTGTGTTTTACATCAGCCTAAATTATTAATTTTTGATGAACCATTCTCGGGTTTTGACCCAGTAAATGCCAATTTAATAAAAGACGAAATCCTCGAATTGCAGCGAAAAGGGACTACTATTATTTTCTCGACACATCGAATGGAAAGCGTTGAAGAACTGTGCGATCATATTGCTTTAATTCATAAATCAAATAAATTAATTGAAGGAAAGTTAGCCGATGTAAAACGACAATTCAGAACCAATAGTTTTGAAGTTGGCATTTTGACCGAGAAAAAGCAGGAAGTAATTGACCGTTTAAGCACACAATTTACTGTCGCACCAACATTTTTCAAATCATTAAATGACGAACTAAAACTCGAAATAAAACTAGACGATGTTTCGGCAAATGAACTATTGCAAATATTGACGCCTTATGGTCAAATCACCCATTTTATGGAGAAAATTCCGAGCGTAAACGACATTTTTATTAAGACCGTAACAGCGTAATAAATCTTACATAAAAATTCAAAAAACATATCTAATTTACCTTTAAATAAATTCCTAAAATGAGTATTATCACCTTAATTATAAAAAGAGAATTTATCGCAAAAGTGCGAAACAAGTCGTTTATTGTCATGACTTTTTTAAGCCCACTATTGTTTGTAGGAATAGCAATTTTTGTGGGCTATTTGAGCGATTTAAAAGCCGAAGTAAAGACCATTGCCATTCATGACGAAACAGGGCTTTTTGTAAATGAATTTAAAAATTCGGAGGAGTTTAAATATCAAAACCTGTCGGTAGTCGATATGAAATTGCTGCG
>CAIXNQ010000186.1 GCA_903920835.1 uncultured Bacteroidota bacterium
CCGAAGACTATTATAAAGAAGTAATTTCTACCCGAGGATTTGAAGACCGATTACAAACCATTGAAAATGTTAGAAAGACCAATGTAACGGTATGTAGTGGTGGAATCATAGGCATGGGCGAAAGTATTGAGGATAGAGCAGGAATGTTAGTTGCATTATCTACGCTTAATCCACAACCAGAATCCGTTCCAATCAATGCTCTTGTAGCTGTTGAAGGAACTCCTCTGGAAGAGGAAAAACCAGTAGAAATTTGGGAAATGATTAGAATGGTTGCTACCACCAGAATCGTTATGCCAGAAACTCAAGTTCGGTTATCTGCTGGGAGAACCAATATGTCTAGAGAGGGACAGGCTCTTTGTTTCTTCGCCGGAGCCAATTCTATTTTTGCTGGAGATAAATTATTAACTACTCCAAATCCCGATGTAAATGAGGATATGAAAATGTTTGAAACTTTAGGTTTAGTTCCGCAAAAACCATTCATCAAAGAGATGCAACCAAAAACAGTGGAAGCAGAAGATTCTGAATTTCAATCTTTGGGCGAGAAACCAAAATGGTCTCGTCCAGGACATCAAATTGAACGTAACTTAGAAGCTTCTACTAAAGGTAAATAAATTAGTTTGTAGAAGTTGTTGCAACTTTTTTGGTTACTACTTCTCCATTTTCCAAAGTAATTTTTACAATCATTATTTGTGGAAAATCTGTGATATGGATGCTATATTCTTTTTCATGAATTGCATCTTTTTGATACACTTCTCTTCCCATAACATCAAATAGCTTGACCATAGCAATCCTTTCCTTAGAAGATTCAATTTGTAAATCGTTGGCTGGACAATAAACCAAAACTTGTTGCGAAATTGAATTAGAAAATTTATCGTCATCCGAAGAAATAGTATATTGATATCTTAGTCTAAAACGACTATTAAATACTCCCGCATCTGAAGTAAAAGTATAAGGAGCTGTTTTGAGGTTAACTATAGAGCCAGTTTGTAAATCTTCTAAATAAATTCTTTTATTACCATTTTGAAAAAATCCATCCAAAGTACCAATTCCAATGGTATAGGTGCCAGCGGTTCTTAATTTTACTCCCAAAGGAACAATATCAGTATTATTAAATGGCAAAGATCTTCCTTGAATACTCATTGGTTCCTCATTTATCAACGAATAAATGCTACTGCTATTTCCGAGTTTGAAAAAAGCATCATACAATCTGTCTTTAGCCATAGTTGCTCCCTGAACATACCCTATTAATATTCTACTTGATTTTTTGGAAGCATCTATCAGATCCAACCATATCCTTCCGTTTTGAAGATTAGTATGAGGTTTTAAAGTTGAGTTATGATTTCTATAAAAATAGTTATTATCATAATAGGTATTAGAGGTGCCAACTGTTTCTCTCAATGAATTATTAAAAGTAACTGTTTGCGTAGCATCTGCCGCACCATCATTCATTATAACAAAAAATCCTTGGCCAGAAGCTATGTATCCATTAAAAGCACTAGGACCACTGCTACTTCCAGTAATATTATAAGTTATATAATCTCCCGGATCGTAATTGTACACATAATTTCCATAGAAAGGATCTAACACTGCAGCATTTGGCAAGGTACCATGTGTCCATAATCGAACATTTCCATCAATATTGGTATTTAAAGTTAGAAATTTAATAGCGCTTATGGAACTTGGATAAGGATTTCCAAGTAAATTCCAATTATCATCTTTTATGGTTCTTAATATTCCATTGGGTCCTACGGAACCTGCATTGGTATCATTTCCTCTAATAATAGTTGGTTGACAAACACCGTTAAAAGGAGTCCCAGTAAAAGTTGCGGTATAATCCGCTGCTGTTGTATTCGAAAAACTACCTGGTGCTCTGACAATATATCCTTTGCATTCCGCCATAGTTTCAGTAGTATTGAGCCAATCACCTTCGCCACCATTGGTATTTAACATTGTGGTTATCCATTTCCAAATAAAAGAGGACGGAGTGGCTGGAGAAACATTTAAGAGTGGGAAACCAAGAACCGGAGAAGACCAATATACGTAATCTAGCTGCCTAACAGTAGCTATTCTTTGTACGTCAACACTTCCAGTATTAATACCAGAATCATCAATTTGAACCAACGACCCATTGTCTTGCACTACTACATTGCCAGTGGGTATTACAGTCAAATTATATTGAATGGCAACATATTTATTTGCTGTGATAGTTAGTACATATCCTGCATTGACTTGTAAACTACATGCCTCAAAGTTTCCATTGGTAGTGGTGTTATAGTTTCCATTGATAATAGCCAATTTGGAAAGAGTTGGTGTACCGTTGGACCAAGTAGTTCCATTCCAAGTGGTAGAAGTAGAAGAAGAATAGGAATAGGCACCAATATCCGAATAATCATTAGATGTAACACAAGCTGACGAACCTGTGCCAGCCCAATCAATAATATTCCAATCGGAAGCATTAAATGTTGTGGTCGGCATCGTTGCAGTAGTTTTTCTTCTAAAATCTGCACCTGAAGTTCCAATTCCTAAAGATGAAGACCAATTACTATCGCCATAACCTCCCCAAATATCTATCATGGTAATTCCATTAAATAACGCAATTTGATCATCGGCATTGGTTCCAAAATTAACGCCATTTACGGTTGTTTGCAGATTAGCCAGAGACCCATCACCTCCGGTAATTCCACAGGAAAAACCACTGGTTGAGGTACTAACAACATAGGTTTGTCCGTTGGCTAAAGTTCCAGAAAAAGCAGGAACACCTCCAACCCCTGTAATAGCATAGGCAGTGGTAGCACCATTAGAATAAAACTGTAAACTATAGTTTGCAAGATTTATTGTTGCGCCTGTTCCATTATAAATTTCAATATAGCTAAGACCACCATAATTTGTATCGGTAACTTCACTGATTATTAAATCCGAAAGCGCTCCACAGATAGGCAATGTTGGTAAGACTGTAAAAGCGGAAGTAACAGTACAAGGTTGTGTATC
>CAIXNQ010000187.1 GCA_903920835.1 uncultured Bacteroidota bacterium
GAAAAAATATCTTGTAAAATTATCAAACCAAATCTTAGTTCAAGAAAATGACTTTGTTCGTGCGGGTGTTCCATTGTCTGATGGAGCTATTACGCCAGAAGATATTCTTAGAATTCAAGGTCCAGCTGCCGTTCAACAATATTTGGTGAATGAAATTCAAGAAGTTTACCGTTTGCAAGGGGTGAAAATTAATGACAAACACTTTGAGGTTGTTATTCGTCAAATGATGCGTAAAGTTCGAGTAGAAGATCCAGGAGATACTTTATTCTTAGAAGAGCAATTAATCCATACTAAAGATTTTATTGTTGAAAACGATAAACTTTATGGAATGAAAGTGGTTGAAGATGCTGGGGATTCTTCTAATTTGAAACCAGGACAAATTGTTTCTCCTCGTGAATTGCGTGACGAAAACTCTCAATTGAAACGTAACGATCAAAACTTGGTTGTTGCTAGAGATGTTGTAACTGCTACTGCTACTCCAGTTTTACAAGGAATTACAAGAGCTTCGCTTCAAACCAAATCATTTATTTCTGCGGCTTCTTTCCAAGAAACAACCAAAGTATTAAACGAAGCTGCGGTTGCTGGAAAAGTTGATTATCTTGAAGGATTGAAGGAAAATGTAATCGTTGGACATAGAATTCCTGCCGGAACTGGTATGAGAGAATACGATTACACAATTGTAGGCAATAAAGATGAACTACAAAGTATGAATCTTAGCAAAGAAGAATACAATTATTAGTATATAAACCCTGTTTAAAAAACAGGGTTTTAATTTTAAAACATAATTATTATGAGCGAAAATAATCAACAAGGACAAATCAATATTGAGTTAGACGAAACAGTAGCTGAAGGAATATATTCTAATTTAGCTATTATCAATCATTCGCCCTCTGAATTTGTGGTAGATTTTGTGTGCATTATGCCAGGAACTCCTAAATCTAAAGTTAAATCTCGAATTGTGCTTACGCCACAACATGCCAAGAGATTGGTAAAAGCTTTGGCAGAAAATGTGCACCGTTTTGAAATGTCGCATGGCGAGATTCAAGACTCAGAACAACCTCCGATTCCTTTGAATTTTGGAACCGCTGGTCAAGCGTAGTATTCTATAAAAATAGCCTTTCAGAAATGAAGGGCTTTTTTTATGTGGTTTTATGTTTTCTCAGTTCTATAAAGGCTTCGATTTTATTAAGGCATTTTAAAATTTAAACACAACTGCATAATGGTAATTAGAATTTTTTGTGATGCACTAATTTGATGACTTCTCCAAACACAGAGTATATAATAATAATCATGCTGAATAAAAGACGCATTGACTATAGTTTGGTTTTTCTAGTGGAATAAACTGTTACTTAACATTACTAAATAAAATAACAAACCCCCTTAATTTTCATTACGGGGGTCTGTTCTAAATTCTAGCTGTTAACAACTATTGTACGGGCGCATCAGGATTGTTTTTCTTGCTGCGCGACACTGGGTAGAGGAGGTTAAAGTTAAAATAACTA
>CAIXNQ010000188.1 GCA_903920835.1 uncultured Bacteroidota bacterium
CCACAGAAGGTTTCTTCGTTAGAAACGCAATGACCTGTCTGGACGTTTTAGAAGTTTTTGCTAAAAACAACACTAACACCGTTCCAGTTCTTGACCAAGAAAACAACTATTTAGGTTATTACGAACAAGAATCCATCATTGGGATTCTCAATCAAACACCATTTATTAAAGAACGTGGCGGCATTATTGTGGTTCAAAAAAGCAGTGTCGATTATTCCATGAGTCAGATTACGCAGATAGTTGAAAGCAATAACGGTAAGATTTTGGGTTTATTTATCTCGGCTGCTGAAGGAAATTTAATTGAAGTTACCATCAAACTGGCGATTGGAGAAAATGAACGAAATCATTCAATCTTTCAGGAGATATAACTATGAAATAATCTCGAGCCATGACGAAGATACTTATCTCAACAACCTGAAAGACCGTTCTGATTATCTTGACAAATACCTTAATATATAGTTCGATTTTTCTAAAGTTAGCATTATGAAAATAGCCATCTTCGGTCAATATTACCAAAACGACACTAGACCCATTATTAGAGATATATTTGTTTTTTTTAATGCCAACCAAGTCGAAATGGTGGTTGAGGCTTCGTTTTTAGCAATTCTTTATCAAGAACAAATTGTTCAAAAGCAATACAAAACCTTTGCTACTCATGCCGACCTTGACAACAGTTTTGATATGTTGTTAAGCATTGGTGGGGACGGAACCATATTGCGTGCCACTACTTTCGTTCGAGATTTAGGCATCCCTATTCTTGGGATTAATGCCGGAAGATTGGGCTTCTTGGCGACTGTTCCGCAAGATAATATTGACGAATTTTTGCAGTTGGTTTTAGACAGAAAATATACTATTTCAGAGCGAACGTTGCTTAGCATAAGTTGTTCCCCAGTTATTGATGAACTCGAAGAGCTTAACTTTGCACTAAACGAAATTGCCGTTAGCCGAAAAGATACCACCAGTATGATAACGATAGAAACCGTCCTTGACGGCGAATATCTCAACTCTTACTGGGCAGACGGATTGATCATTGCCACGCCCACGGGTTCTACAGGCTATTCGCTCAGTTGCGGCGGTCCAGTATTGATGCCTTCGGTGTCGAGTTTGGTGATTACGCCCATTGCGCCACACAATTTGAACGCGCGCCCACTGGTGATTCCCGACGAAACAAAGATAGAACTTCATGTTTCGGGTCGCGAAAAGCAGTTTCTTGTTTCGCTAGATTCGCGCATTGCGGTGGTCGATAATGAAACGGTGCTCACCATTTCAAAGACCCCTTTTGTGATTAATATGGTCGATATTAATGAAGAATCGTTTCTGAAAACCCTCCGCAAAAAACTCCTTTGGGGCGAAGATAAAAGGAATTGATGGGTGTGTTACTTCTGCTTTTAATCTGATTAATGTTGCTACGAAAGTTATTTTTTCTCGTAGCTTTTCGTTGGTTCTTCCTTTTGTTATTGCTCCATTTTGTGATTAAATAATCCTATCAGTTGCTTTGCATCACCTAGGTTTTTCTTATTAAACCGAATCTTTTTTTTCTTAGTATGCCCAATTATATGTATTTCATAAAGACTTTTCTTTATTAAAATGGAATAAATTAACATGACCGTTGCGCCAAAGATTATTATTAGATACATTATCGGATGAATATCAGGAAGTAATATCAGCATTGAGAAGAGTGCCGAAAGCGCAAGGCAAAACAAATTAAA
>CAIXNQ010000189.1 GCA_903920835.1 uncultured Bacteroidota bacterium
CCGCAAACTGCGGGTGTTGGATGCAAAATTGTAATGATTTTTTTTAAATCATAGTTGGGTTTCAAGTTGCCTTCAATGGTGGTTTTGAGATGTGCTAAACTTCCAGCTTTTAGCGTAAAAGGTTCTGAAACTTCTAATGAAGACAATTCCTGACTGAGGTTTGTAACTATAAAATCAGTTACAAATTGTTGTTCGTCACGTTCTTTTTGTTGCCAAATGATATCTTTACCGGCTGCTATTTTTTGAGTTCCAGCTACAGCCATAGTTGATAATTTTTGGTCTTTGATTTTTACTAATTGTTCAGAAAATGCGCCCATCCAAAATCCAACTTTTGGGTGAAACCAGCAGTAACAGTAACATTCGGGATATTGATTAATGATTTTTTTTAGATAAATCGAAATATTGAAATTGTCAATTGAAATCGTTTCTTTTCTTGACAATACGAGTTTTTCAAAATCTCCATTAAGTATGGCATCGATTCCTTTTTGAACCAAATTTTCGTGTTTGGTTTTGGATACTAAATCAATTTTATAGTTTGAATCTGTTTTGGTAACGTTTTCTAAATCAATTTGACAATTGGCTTCCATTTTATCAGATTGATTTTGGGGAATTAACCCCCAATTGGAAGCATTAAAATTCGTAAAAACATAACCTTTTTCAGTACCGTCTTTAGCTTGATACAACAAATCATTTTTTTGAAAATAGGCTTGTACAAAATTTGAATTTGGCTTTTTGAAAACAACAAAAGGTAAATTTTGTTTTAAATATGATTCGGCTTTATTTAAAATCAACTCCATTTATTTGGTTATTGATTGCTTTTTTGGCAAAACCATAGTCGATAATTTACAAATTGAGACCAAACTTCCAGCTTCGTCAGTAATTCTAATCTCCCAAAGATGAATGCTTCGACCTTGATGAACTATCCTTGCTGTGCCAGTGATGATTCCTTCTCTCTTTGCTTTTAAATGATTTGCTGAAATCTCAATTCCGCGCACTTCGCTGTGTTTTGAATTTATAAAAAGCATTGAGGCTGCACTACCTACACTCTCTGCCAAGGCTACACTAGCGCCGCCATGAAGCAAACCCATCGGTTGATGAACTCTTGAATTTACGGGCATTGTTGCAGTTAAGAAATCAGCACCAGCATCTGTAAAAACAATGCCTAAAGTCTCCATTAAAGTATTTTTTGAAAGTGAATTACAAAGTGCAATCATTTCTTCTCTATTCATCATGCTATTTTTTTGTAAAAATAAACCTTTTTTTTATAAATATTAAATCTGTAATTCATAATGAAAATAATAGTTTAATATTTTAAACGTTTTATGTTTTTCTCAAACAAATTATTTTAGTGTTTAATATTTTACTATTTTTACCCAAAATCAATATTATGCGTCACCTTGTGTTTTTTTGTTTCTTCGGACTTGCTTTGTCGTTAACGTCTTGTCGTAAAGATTTTGAGACTGTTCCAAGTTCTGGCACATTAGAATTTTCTAAAAGCAAAGTTTATTTAGATACTATTTTCAGCACGGTTAGTTCAAGTACCTATACGCTTAAAGTTTACAATAGAAGTAATAAGGATATTTCAATTCCGTCTATTAATTTAGGAAAAGGAGCCTCTTCTAAATTTAGAATAATGGTGGACGGAATGACCGGCGAAGATGCAGATCATAATGGTGTTGGCGACGGAAAACTATTTAAAAATGTAGAGCTTTTGGCTAAAGATAGTCTCTATATTTTTATTGAAGCTACAGTAAAAAGTACCGAAAGTGATGCCGATTTTACTTATAATGATAAAATTCTATTTGATGCAGGCAGCAACCAACAATCAGTTGATTTAGTGACCTTAGTTCAAGATGCTAATTTTATTTTTCCAAATCGGCCTTTGGCTACTGGAATTAAAGAAAAACTCGGAATAGCAGGTCTTGAAAATGTAGAAGGACACACACTTACAGATACTGAACTCCACTGGACAAAAGACAAACCTTATGTAATTTATGGCTATGCAGCAGTGCCCGCAGGCAAAACATTAATTATTGATCCAGGCACACAAGTCTATTTTCATGCCGATACATATTCAGGTTTGATTGTAGATAGAACCGCTTCGATTCAAATTAATGGATTAGCAAATGAAGTAAATCCTGATGGCCTGATCCTGCAAAGAAAAGAAGTCACTTTTGAAGCCGACAGGCTAGAACCCGATTTTGAAGATACGCCCGGACAATGGGGCGCATTTTTAATATTTTCAAGCAATACAGACAATATTATCAATCATTTAACACTAAAAAATGCTACTGTTGGTTTGTATATTCAAACAGATTTTAACTCCTCGAATCTGCCAAGATTGAAAGTGAACAATACACAAATTTATAATTGCGCTAATTATGGAATATTGGCATTTCAATCTAATATTTCGGGTTTTAACAACGTCATTAATTATTGCGGTCAGGCTGGAATAGTTTGCTCTGAGGGGAAATATAATTTTATAAATTGTACTTTTAATAACAATTGGTTCAGTTCAAAACAAGTTTCTGTTTTGGTTAATAGTTATCATACCGATAATAACAATATTGATCAACCCGGAACTGTTAATGCCAATTTCAAAAATTGTATTATCTATGGAAATAATAATATTCAATTGCGCTTAGACAAAATGGAAAGTCAACCAATTTCGCAATTGGTTTATTCCTTTGATCATTGTTTGATAAAGTTTAATCCAGAAGGAACGAGTTTAATTTCGCAAACTGGAAGTCTTTACGACTTTATTATGAACCAACAACAAGGAAACATAAAAAGTCAAGATCCGAAATTTAAAAATCCAAACCGCAATCAGTTTAATTTATTGCAAAATTCACCCGCAATTGGTCAAGGAGTTTATGATGCGACTTGTCCAAAAGATATTCTAGACAAAGATAGATCGGCACCAACTACAGATATTGGAGCTTATTTGTGGCAACTTTAGGAGATTAATCTTAACATGTCAATCTTCAAAAAGGTATTTGATTTTTATATCAATTCAAGTGCACACGTAGCGATTTCGGCTTATTGTTTGACTCGTATAACTTTATTTTCAATTGACATAAAAAGTGAAGAATCTGTTGCTGATTTTGTGTTTTTCGCCACTTTTTTTGCCTACAATTTTATTAAATATTACGATGTATTTCTTAGACAATATCAGTTTTTAAACATTAGTTTGAAACTGATTTTTTTACTTTCGTTAATTTCATTTTTACTTGCATTCTCCTTTTTTTTTAGAATTTAAAATAAATACCCAAATTGTTGTTTTGTTTCTTACAATTACAACTCTAATTTATGCCGTCCCAATAACTAGTAAATATAAAAATATTCGAAATTTACCCAGAATTAAAATATATTTTGTATCGTTTTGTTGGCTATTCTCAACATTGTTGTTGCCTATTATCGACAGTGGTTTTGCTGATTTTCAAACAATATTTTTCTTAGTAACTCAAAGATTTATTTTTCTATTTGTATTGTTACTTGTTTTTGAAATTAAAGATTTGAATCGAGACAATAGTAGTCTTCGAACAGTTCCGCAACAATTAGGAATTAAAAAAACAAAAATACTTGGGGTTTTATTGTTAGGGATATTTATAATTATGAGTTTTTATAATTTTCAACCAATCACAAAAGAATTGTATGTCAATGCCAAAATTGCTTTTGTTACGATGATATTTCTACTATTTGCCCATCCGAAAAATTCTAAATATTACACCTCATTTTTTGCAGAAAGCATTCCAGTAGTTTGGTTTTTAATTTGTTATTTTTAATTACTACTTTATATTAATATTGTATATTAAGTTATTACATAATTAATAATTCCGATAAGGTTCCAATTTAAAGGTGTTTTTAAGAAAGATTTTAGTATAATTTTATAAAGTTTTTTAGGCTAATTGGGTTTACTTTGCACCAAATTAGAACCAAAAAATGAAAAAAAATATTTATTTATTTACAGCATTATTCTTTATCAGTGGTGCATTTGCCCAAAAAACAATGAAATTACAGGAATGTGAATCACAGTTTTTAAAGAATAATTTGACTTTGCTTGCTGCTCATTTCAATATTGACGCTTCAAAAGCTTTGACAATTCAAGCTAGAATTTGGGACAACCCAACAATTACAGCAGATTTGAATGCTTATAACCCAAACAACAATAAGTATTTTGATATAGGCGTTGATGGTCAAAAAGCATTTTCGATTCAGCAAATCATTTACATGGGTGGAAAAAAAAGAAATGAAGTTGCGCTTGCTAAAACCAATGAACAAATAGCCGAATTGCAGTTTAGCGATTTGCTAAGAAATTTAAAATTACAATTACGAAAAAGTTTCTTTACCGTTTATTTCAATTCAAAAAACATTGAAAACTCCGACAAACAAATAGGCCATATTGAAGAACTAGTAAATTCCTATTCTGTTCAAGCACAGAAAGGAAATATTGCGCTCAAAGAATTGGTTCGATTGCAATCGCTTTTTCTTAATCTAAAAAACGAACGTAATGAAATCATCAATAGTACAATTGAAGAACAAGGAAATTTGAAGTTATTATTGAGCGAAACTCAAAATATTGTTCCTTCTGTAACCGATGCAGACATTACAAAATATACTAAAAACACTTTTTTTGATGTCAAAAATTTAGAGAAAATAGCAATTGAAAATAGACCCGATTATCAACAAAAGCAAAAAGCTATTGAAGCCAATCAATTTAACTTAAAATGGCAAAAAGCACTTTCTGTTCCAGACATTACACTTGGCGCTGGTTTTGATCAACGAAGCGGTGCTTTTAATAATCAGGTCGATGCTTTTATCGGAATTCCGCTCCCATTATGGAATAAAAACAAAGGAAATATCAAATTTGCTCAAATGACTTTAGAGCAATCAAAAGTTGATTTTCAGAATAATAATCTGCAATTAATTACTGAAATTGATGTTAATTACAAAAAATGGCAAGAGGCAACCAACAATTTTAATCAATTGAAACAACAAACTATTAACGATTTTGAAACCGTATATAAAGGAATCTTAGAAAATTTTCAAAAGCGAAACATTAGCTTGCTCGAATTTACAGATTTTATGGAAAGCTACAGTTTAGCAGCGCTTCAAATCAATGAACTGAAACGAAAATTAGTTTTTTCTGGAGAACAATTAAACACAACAATTAACAAAGACCTTTTTTAATTACATAAATTAATAAACATGAATACTTCAATCAAATTACTTTTTTTAATAATTTTACTTAGCAGTTGTAAAAAATCCGACGACAACAAAACAACAGCCACTTCGTTCGTTTTGAGCGACAGTATGTTGAAAACAACGACTTTTTCAGATGCAACTAGTCAAAAGTTAAAAAATGAACTTAATTTTTATGGAAAAATTACTGCCGATAATAACAAATCGATAGATGTCTATCCACTTGTTGGTGGTAGCGTTCTTAAAGTTAATGTAGAACTTGGAGATTATGTTACCAAAGGTCAAGTTTTAGCAATTATTAAAAGTACAGACATTGCCGACTTTGAAAAACAAATGATTGATGCAAAAAATGATGTGTTAATTGCCAAAAACAATCAAAAAGTTGCTCAAGAACTTTTTGAAGGAAAACTAAATGCA
>CAIXNQ010000190.1 GCA_903920835.1 uncultured Bacteroidota bacterium
ATTTTCGGCTAAAAAAGCGAGTCAAAAAATAGGTTACTTTCAACCGATGACCCTACTCGATATAGAAGCAATTCATAAAAACAAAGGAACGCTTGAGAATTTTAAAGAACTCAAAATTAGTTTTCCGTTTCAGACAATTTACTCCGACATTATAAAAAGTACGATTGTGCTGTTCATTTCAGAAATGCTCAGCCATTCGATTCACGAAGAAGAGAAAAACGAATTGCTTTTTGATTTTATGGAATCGGCTTTGATTTGGCTCGATAATCATAGCGAAACTGCCAATTTTCATTTGATTTTTTTGCTCAAATGCACCAAATATTTTGGGTTTTATCCAGACCAAGCCACGCTAGATTTGTCTTATTTTGAGTTGACCGAAGGCTGTTTTTCTACTGTTCAAGGACTTAGTTCGCTATCGAAATCAGAAACCGAATTGTTCAAGAAACTCATCAACCTAAAATTCAATCACGACAAGAAAATATTTCACGTTTCCGAACGACAAATTCTATTAAAAATCGTGATTGATTATTATGGTTTTCATTTGACCAATTTCAAAAAACCAAAGTCAGTTGAAGTATTGAAAGAAGTTTTTGAATGATTTAATTCAGCAAACGAGCATTGCCACTTTTTGTGGAATCTGAATCAAATTTGGCTTTTCCTTTGTTTCTAATGGTGCTGTTTCCGCTGGCCTTTGCTATGATATAATCCGCTGCATTAACTATTTCATTTCCGTTGCCAGTAGTTCTGATGGTGGCATTTTTGCGATTAGATTTTCGGCTAGTACAAAACTTTCGTTGGCTTTAATACTGGTGTTCGACGTTAATGAACCAAAAACGCTGCACGAAGCAATTGTTGTTGCTAAAACAAGATTAAGAAATACTTGTTTCATTTTAATAAGTTTTATGAAACTATTTTTTGGTTTCTGAATATTTGATAAGGCAAATGTGCGTTGAAATTCAAGACCAAAAGAGTCATATTATAATTTGAGACCAATAAAATAGGTCTCAAATTATGAAATATGTAATTTGACAACAAATAGAACTAATGAAGTGCAGATTTTAAAGCAAAATCAAGTGTTCGCAAAGCGTTTTTTTAAACAATAATAGCGTTATATGAGATTACGCTCCGACCGTCTGAAAAAGAATGATTATCGTCGCCGCCATAAATAATTATACCTGGAGTAGTGTTTTTTGAAAACGATTGCCAGTCATAAATGTTTTTCCACCATTTTTCTTGATAAGTGCTGCCCGATTTAATTTCGACGGGAATTAATTCGCCGTTTTTTTCTATGATTAAATCAATTTCAACACCGTTAATACTTCGCCAATAGTAGAAATTACAGTTTTCGATGGAGCTGTTTTTTTGTTTAAGAAATTCCAGAATAACAAAATTCTCAAAAATTGAACCCTTTAGCGGATGGTTTTCTAGCTGATTTTGGTTTTGAATGCCCAACAAACTGCACAAAACACCAGTGTCGGTAAGATATAATTTGGGGCGTTTAATAACACGTTTGCCAAAATTTGCAAAATAGGGTGGCAATAAATAAACAATGCCTGCAGTCTGTAGATATGACAACCACGAAGCAACGGTTTTTGAATCAATGCCCAAATCGTTTGCAATTTGAGAACTGTTCCATTCTTGACCCGCTCGGGTGGCAACTATTTTGATAAATTGCTGAAAAGCGATTAGGTTTTTAATATTAATTAATTGACGAATATCTCGCTCAATAAAACTTTGGATATAGCTCGGAAAATAAAAACTTGGTGTGATGTTTTGAATCCATATTTCAGGAAATCCTCCTTTATAAATCAGTTCCCAAACGGGTAAATTTTTGCCATAATAATCAACCAATTCTTTGCTAGATAATGGCAATAATTCAAGAAAACCAACCCTGCCAGCCAAACTTTGACTGATGTTTTGGTTTAATAAAAAATTGCTACTGCCAGTAAGTACATATTTTCCTCGCTCGGTTTCATTGTCCAGAACTTCTTGGATATAGTTAAACAAGTTGGGCGATTTTTGAATTTCGTCAAAAATAGCTCCTGTTGATATATATTTTTTCAGAAAGGCATTAGGATCTTCTTCTGCTAAAATTTGCACATCTATATTTTCAAAATTGAGATAGGGTTTGTCCGGGAAAAGTATTTTGCAGAGTGTTGTTTTGCCGCTTTGTCTGATTCCCATTAGTGCAATGGCTCGAAATTGATTGCTGTATAACTGGATTTTGTTTTCTAACGTTCTGTAAATTATCATTGTTCAGATATTTTTACAAATATAATACTTTTTCGGAATGGCATTCCGAAAAAGTTTAAAAGCATATAATCTATCGATTAGAAAAATATTTTTTATCGTAATTTGATGTTGAGTACCTATAGTTTTTTATTTCAATATTTTTATCACGCTAACTTTTATCTTTTGATGCAAAATTATTAATCGAACTCAAATAAACAACCCATAGTATCTTAAACCTCAAAATGTTAAAAATTTTATAAATCTGCAATACTCACAAAATATTTTTTTCTGATAGCAGTTATTATATATGTTATTAATTTTTAAATTTAATTTATATGGATTTTACATTGGAGAATTTCGATTTCAAAGTAAACACTTTGACAACGGTAGCAGAAGTTGATCAACTGCTAGAGGAACAAGTACTTCAAATAAAAGAATTTGAAGTAAAATTAAGTAGCCGTGAGTTAAAATCTGACAAGTCAGAACACCGCAGCGAAAATTTAGACCAAGAAATTGCAGAAATGCAAGCAATTGTAACCTCGAAAGAAACTGAACTTGCCGTGTTAACCCCCGGCACACGCACACATGAAAATGTGGCGATAGAATTAGATAGTGCAAAAGCCCGTTTAAGAAGATTAAATTTCCGCAAATCTGAAACCCTAAGTGCACTTTCTCTGGTAGATAAAAATACAGATACGGGCGAGGCACAATTGCTTTTGTTGTATTACACCCGTTTTAAAGAAGCGTTAGAACAAAGAAAAGCAGCTTTGTAATTGTAAAATAATTTAATTTCAAGGCATAAAACACCAGCATTTTTCTGGTGTTTTTTTAGATTTAATTTGCGTCGCAAAAGTATGCGTCGCAAAATCACAACGCATAAAAACGCAACGCAATAATGCGTCGTTAAATCTTGCGTCACAAAATGACAACGCATAAAATGACAGCGCAAATTACACTTGGATTTAAAATTGAAAAAATACTTTTATGAAAAATGAATTTCAAAATTTAGGTATTCAATTAAAGGAAATTGCAGATTTGGTATTGGTTCCAGAAACCACTTTACGGTCTTGGTTTTATAGAAAAAGTATAATCCCTCAGAAATTTTCCCATTATATTTCAGGTTTAAAAAATTATCAATCAAACCAAAAAGAAGAAGACTTAAAAACCATTTACACAAAATGGGAAGCCAACAACCGAGCACTTCTAGAAACCCAAAAGGAAAAAGCGTTGAAGGAGTTGAAAGTGAATCAACAAAAAAATAATCTAGCATTAGACCAGCTCAAACAAAAAGAAACCCGATTGCTCAAGCGGTTGCACCTTTCTGAAAATTATCCAAAATTCCTTAATGCCGATTTGCAAAAAAACGAAATTCTTTTGTCGTGGTGCAACTTGATGTCACGCAAAAGTGCTTTTGATCTTGGCGACATTCGCCTAGCGATTCAAAAATTGGAAGAAAAAAAGGCAGCATTAACCGCTCAAATTCAATATTGGGAAGGGGTTTTAAGATAACGTGCATTTGCCCAATTGGATAATTTTTAAACTGCAGAATAATTGCATTTTATTTTTAATTTGTTTGCCATTTTGGCTGTGTATATTGATAATCGAACTCAGGTTACGAGAAATGCAAACTCAAATTACATCAGATTTTGGATTGCTTCCACTTAAATATTTGCAAACAATCAAAAATCGGTTACTTTTGTTGCAGTTTGAGATGGAAACTAAAATAGATTTAAAAAATATTACTTCAAACATGAACCAACCCAAGATATCTATCGTAAGTCCTGTTTATAGAGCCGAAAATATCGTTGAGGAACTGGTGCTCGAAATTGAAAAAGCAATGACATCGCTTGATTTAAATTTTGAAATAATCCTTGTTGATGACCGAAGTCCCGATAATTCATGGCAAAAAATGAAAGTTCTCTCGGCAGCAAAACCCCACATTAAAAGCATTAGGTTGAGCAGAAATTTTGGGCAACACCCAGCAATCATGGCGGGTTTGAGTCAAGCAAAAGGTGAGTGGGTAGTGGTTATGGACTGTGATTTGCAAGACCAACCCAAAGAGATTTCTAAATTATATCAAAAAGCATTAGAAGGGTTTGAAGTAGTGAAAGCCCGTCGCAAAAACAGGGAAGATAGCTTTTTGAAAAAACTGTCATCAAAATTGTTTTCGGTGGTTTTTGGATTTTTTACAGAATCAAAATATGATAATGAAATTGCAAATTATGGCATTTACCATCAAAAAGTAATTCAATCGATTTTAAAAATTTCAGATTACATTAAATTCTTTCCGCTTTTTGTCGATTTTGTAGGTTTCAAATCAACCTCGATAATTGTTGAACATGCACCCCGAGCATCTGGAAAAACAAGTTATAGCTTTTCAAAATTAATCAGCCTATCCTTCAACACCATCATTTCGTTTTCAAACAAACCACTAAAATTGTTTGTAAAATTCGGCATGATTATTTCCATATTATCCATATTTATCGGGACTTATTATATTGTCCAAGCATTTAGCAATAGAATTGAGGTGCTCGGATATACTTCAATTATTGTTTCAATCTGGTTCTTGTCAGGCGTAATTATCACTACCATTGGTGTGGCAGGAATTTATGTGGGCAAAATATTTGACCAAACAAAAAACAGACCTGTTTTTATTATTGATGAAATAAAAAATGATTAAAAAACTCAACTGGGATTCTGATTTTTTTGAAATTGCTGTCGGCGAAATTACACCCGAGCAGTATCAAGCAACTGACGATTTTTCAAACTTCGACTTGATTTATTATAAATCTAACCTGGCAAGTCAAATCGAAATCAACGGATTTGAAAATTCATTTTCAGAGACTAAAGTTGTTTATGCTAAAGAAATTATTGCCAAAAAAAACCCAATTCTCGATTCTATTTTTTCAATAGACGACATCAAAATAGACACAAATCAACTCTATCAACTTGCTTTTGAAAGTGGTAAACACAGTCGTTTTTTGCTAGATTCCAAATTTGGAACTGAAAAATTTAAAGCCATGTATCAATTGTGGATAGACAACTCTGTATCCAAAACCATTGCCGATGATGTATTGATTTATGTTGAAAAAGATAAATTACTAGGATTTGTATCTTATAAAATTAATGGTAACTTTGCTCAAGTCGGATTAATTGCAGTTGATGCAAATTCGCAAGGCAAAGGAATTGGGGGCAAAATATTGCAATATTTAGAGAAAAGATTACTTGAAAAAAATATAAATCAACTTTTGATTCCGACACAATTGTCAAACAAACAAGCTTGCTCGTTTTATGAAAAGCATTGTTATAAAGTTCATGAACAAATAGCAATAACTCATTACTGGAAAATATGATACCATTCAACAAGCCCTACCTTACAGGCAAAGAAA
>CAIXNQ010000191.1 GCA_903920835.1 uncultured Bacteroidota bacterium
TGGTGTTTACAGTGGCTTTGTTTTTATGAATTTAGCATCTCCACAATTCAAATTTGCGAATCCTGATGCAACTACTTTAAACATAAAAGGCGTTGGCACACCTTATGCAAGTGATAAAATTGATTTAGACTCCAATATAACCCCAGGTACTCTAATAGCTTCAACAGATATTTCAACAGGAAATGTTATTTCACCTGCTCTGACAACAACTGCTGGTACATACTATATTTATGCTGATTGGATTAATAACAAATACAAAATAGCTAAACGAGTTATTTCTATTAAAGGTCCGTGTACTAATAATGTTGCAAAATATCTAGATTATGTTACAGACCCTCAATCACCATATTACAGAATGTATGTTGGCACTAATATAACTTTATCAGCTGGAGCTGGTTTTATTCAAGTGAAAGACAATTCTTCTGGTTCTGCTGATAAATTAGAGCGATTTGGAATAGATAATACAAATGAATATTTAGTTGTTTCTCCTGATGCTTCATCAAGTATTAAGAACAAATTAAAACTTGGCGGTCAAACTCAGTTTAAAGTAAACACCACAGGAACATTTAATGTGGTTTTAGATTTGAGAAATTCTGCAATATATAATTTAAGGTTAATTCCTTAATTATTTAGCTAAAGAATAGTGATATTTGTGTCACAAAAATAAAATTCATAACCTTAAAAATTAAAGAATAAAATGAAAAAATTTCTATTTGTTTTTCTAGCAATAATTCCTTTATTAGTTTCTGCACAAATCACAACTACTCCTGCTGTTTTTGAGGCTACAACAACTGGTGTTCGAATCAATTTCAACAAAACAGGAACACCTTTAGCAAGTTATACGGGAACTATTTATGCCCACATTGGAGTTACTGTTAATAATGTAACATGGCGTTACGTAATTGGAACTTGGGGTAATAATACTTCCCAAAAAGCACTTACACAAAATGGCTCGACTACTTATTTTTTAGATTTGGGTGCTACAACCAATATTTATCAATACTTTGGTGTACCAACAACTAGTTCGATAACACAAATTTGTGTTGTTTTACGAAATGCTGCTGGAACAGCTCAAACAGCTGATACATTTATTAACGTGGGTGCATTTCAGGCAACATTAAACACCCCTTTAGTAAACAGTACAACAATTTTAAACCCAGGGTCTAATTTTGCAATTGCTGCAACAAATACTGGTGGAGATGCTAGTTATAATTTGTTAGCGAATGGAACTTCTATTAATACTTTTTCTGGTAGTAGTTATACTTTTTCTGATGCTAATATTACAGAAAACAGAAATTATCAATTACAAATTACCCAAAACGGAACTACTTTTACTCGTAACTTCACAGTAATCGTCAACCCAGGAGTTATTCCATCGGCACTTGGTTCAAATTTAGAAGACGGAATTAATTATAATTCAACAGACCCTACAAAAGCAACGCTGGTTTTGACAGCTCCTGGAAAAGACTTTATATATGTTGCAGGAAGTTTTAACAATTGGCAACCGACAACACCGTATGCCATGAGAAAAGATCCTACATCAGGTAAATTTTGGTTAGAATTAACTGGATTAACTCCAAATACTGATTATTCCTATCAATATTGGGTGGTTGATCAAACACCTACAACAAACTCTCCTACATTAGTTAAAACAGCAGACCCGTTTTCTACTCTAGTGTTATCCCCATTTGACGATCCATGGATTCCAGCTGGAAATTATCCAAATTTACCAGCATATCCAACAGGTCAAGAAAGAGAGGTTACTGTTTTGAAAACAGGTCAAACTCCTTACAACTGGAGTTCAGCAACAACTAATTTTGTAAAACCAGCTAAAGAGAATTTAGTGGTTTATGAAGTTTTAGTTAGAGATTTTGATGCCAACAGAAGTTTTCAGAATTTGATTGATAGAATTGATTATTTTAAAAATGCGAGAATTAATGCTATTGAATTAATGCCAGTAATGGAATTTGAAGGAAATGAAAGTTGGGGTTACAATACTTCTTTTCACTTGGCATTAGACAAAGCTTATGGCACTGCTGATAAATTTAAAGAACTCATAGATTTATGTCATCAAAATGGAATTGCGGTTATTCTTGACGTTGCGTTAAACCATGCTTTTGGCAGAAACCCTATGGACAGAATGTGGATGAGTGATGCAGATGGAGATGGATGGGGAGGTCCTGCTACTGACAATCCATATTTCAATGTAACAGCTACACACAGTTACGGAGTTGGAAACGATTTCAATCATCAATCTCCTTACACAAAATATTATGTAAAAAGAGTTTTAAAACAATGGATTCAAGAATTTAAAATTGATGGTTTCCGTTGGGATTTAACTAAAGGATTTACTCAAAATTGTACTGGTAGCGACTCTTGTACTAATTCTTACCAACAAGACCGAGTAGATGTTTTAAAAGAATATGCTGATTATGCTTGGAGTTTAGATCCTTATCACTACGCTATTTTTGAACATTTAGGAGCTGATAATGAAGAACAACAATGGGCTAATTATCGAATTAACGAAACACCAAGTAAAGGTGTGATGATGTGGGGCGAAATGACAACAGCATATTCTCAACTTTTAATGGGATATGCATCTAATTCTGACATTAGTAGAATGGGGAACACAGCCCACGGATTTACAACTAAAAGAGTTATTGGTTATCCAGAAAGCCATGACAAAGAGAAAAATATGTATAGTGCATTAACTTATGGAAATAGCTCTAACGCTTCTCATAATGTAAAAACACTAAGCACTGCGCTATATAGAATGTCCGCACTTGGTGCTGTCTCTTTATTGGTTCCAGGACCAAAAATGTTATGGCATTTTGCTGACTTAGGTTTTGATCTATCTATTTTTACTTGTAATAATGGAACAGTAAATACAGATACTGATGCAACAGCCGGCGATTGTAAACTTGATAAAAAACCTCAGCCTCAGTGGGTCAACAACTGGTTGACAGACACAAACAGAAGTAAGATTTATGCTGATTGGGGCAAAATGAATGATATTAAACAAAATAATGCTGTGTTTAAAGGAAGTTATTCTATTAATTCTGGAGCAACATTAACACCAAAGGTTTATGTTTGGGATGATAGTTTGCCGATTACTACTTTAAAAAATGTAGTTATACTTTCTAATTTTGATGTGACTTCAAAAACTATAGTGCCTTTCTTTCCATACACGGGAAACTGGGTTAATTTAATGGACAGTACAGTTCTTAATGTTACTGACGTAGCCGCTGGAATTACTATAGAAGCAGGTGGTTATAGAATTTATGGAAATCAAACAGCAACATTGACTGTAGCAGAAAACACATTGTTAAACGCTATCAGTCTGTCTCCAAATCCGGCTACTACTTCTTTTGTATTAAACGAACCAGTCGCACAAGTTCAAATTTTCAACCTTGCTGGTCAACTCGTAAAAAACTTTAGCAATACGGCTATAGGATTTGAATATCCAATTGATGACTTGAAAACAGGAATTTATTTAGTAAAAGTTCTTGACCAAAACAGAAACGAAAAATCAATAAAACTTATAAAACAGTAGTTTATAGTTTCTAAAACAATACTAAAAGAGGCTGTTCAAATAGAACAGCCTCTTTTTTTGAAATTAAACTGCAAATTCACAAATTTAAGATCACATATAAAAGAAAAAAAATAATTTGCGTATTTACCGTAAAAATATTTAGTCCCTGAAAGATAGATGTACTAATAGTGCAGAGTTTTAACTGCTTTTGAGACCAATTAGAATCGAGTTTTATTTCTACTATTGAAATAAATTATTATGTTTTAATTTGGACTAAAGAAAAAGGCTGTCCGAAAATAATCGAACAGCCTTTAATATTTACAATAAGATTAAATTTTTACATCATTCCTGGCATTCCTCCGCCCATTGGCATTCCGCCACCAGCGTTATCTTCTTTAATTTCAACCAATGCACACTCTGTTGTAAGAATCATTCCAGCAACTGATGCTGCGTTTTCTAATGCTACTCGAGTTACTTTTTTAGGGTCAATAATTCCAGCTGCTAGCATGTCAACATATTCATCTGTTTTGGCATTGTAACCAAAATTCCCAGAACCGTCTGCAACTTTTGCAACAACCACAGAACCTTCTAAACCTGCATTTTCAACAATAGTTCTTAATGGAGATTCAACTGCACGAGAGATAATTTGAATACCTGTAGCCTCATCTGCATTATCAGCTTTTAGCGAAGTTAAAGTAGCTTTTGCTCTAAGTAAAGCAACACCACCACCTGCAACGATTCCTTCTTCTACAGCAGCACGTGTGGCATGAAGCGCATCATCAACACGATCTTTTTTCTCTTTCATTTCAACTTCAGAAGCTGCTCCAACATAAAGTACTGCAACTCCACCAGCTAA
>CAIXNQ010000192.1 GCA_903920835.1 uncultured Bacteroidota bacterium
GACCACGCCGAAATTCAGCTTTATGGTGCTCCAAAAATTGATATGAAAAAGTTTGCTGGAAGTGCGATTCTTTACAAGAAAGAAGAAGCACCAAAGAAGAAATAGTAGGGTTTAGAAAATTTTAAGAAGATGAATAATGTCTTTTTGATTTTTTTTAATACTTTTTCATGTAAATAATCATCCTGTTAGGATTCCTTTTTTGGTAGAAATTTAATTTCAAAATCAAATTATCGGAAATCCCGCTAGGGATTAAATGTTGGTAATAAATTAATTCACATTGACAAAAATCCCTTTAGGGATGGTATTTATGCGAGGTCTTTAAAAACAAATCGTTCGTCATATTCAACCTCAAAAGATTTCAAAAATTTCAAATATTCATCTCTAAACGATTCTTTTTTATGATGTTCTTCTTCATTTTTGATGTAATTAATCACGTTATTAACATGTGATTTTGAATATGAAAATGCTCCATAACCTTCTTGCCATTCAAATTTTACTTTTAAAAACATTTTTTCATTAATCCATTTTGAGGAACTTCCTTTAATATCTTGCATCAAATCTGAAATAGATTGAGTTGGTCTCATTCCAATGAAAAGATGAACATGGTCGGGCATTCCGTTTATTGCTATTAATTTATGTTTATGGTGTTTAATAATTCCTGAAATATATTGATATAATTCATCTTTAAATGAAGAATTTATTAAACCTTCCCGGAATTTTACAGCAAAAACGATTTGCAAGTGAATTTGTGTATAGGTGTTTGCCATAACATATCGTCCCTACGGGACTTTTTTGCAATTGATAACGTTTTTTACCAATATTAAATCCCTAACGGGATTAAATATTTTTCAAATTAATTGAAATATTTTGCATTGCTGAAACCACATTATTTGATTAAGGTAGTATTTCATTCATTTTAAACATAAATCAGACTTAAGGCTATTAGCTAAAGCTTCTTTTAAAACTTCGACCATATTGAATTAAGCTTATTTTATTTAAACATCATCAAAAATAATATTTTGATTATGAACTTGGTTTATCAAAAATACCCCCTACTTTTTTACCAGCACTTCGCCTTTAATAGTTAGTTTAATAATTCCGTTTTCATAGTTAATTGCATTTGAATCAACCGTAATCGTTTTTCGGATAGTTCCTGGATTCATATTATATTTTACATCAATTTTCCCTTTTTTTCCAGGCAAAATCGGATGGTCTGGTTTTGTGGGAACGGTGCAACCACATGTTGAATGCACTTCTGAAATGATTAAAGGTGCATCACCAGTGTTTGTAAACTCAAACGAACGAACACCACTATCGGTTTCTTTGGTAATCGAGCCATAATCAATAGTATTGTCTTTGTCTTTAAATTCTATTTTTGCTCCCGACTGTGCATTTATTATTAAGGAACACATTATTAAGGTAAAAATCAGTAGTCTTTGCATGGCTGTTTATTTTAATCTTGTAAAAATACTTTCTTTTAATTAACCCACAAATAAATAATTCGCTTTTTTATCGTGTGCTAAATAATTACTTTTGCCCAAATTGATTTAATTAGACTCTACAAAAGTTAAAAATACCATATAAAAACATGACAATTCCTGCCCAATTTGATGCCAAAAACGCCGAACAAAAGTGGTATGATTACTGGATGAAAAACAACTATTTTCATTCAAAACCCGACCACAGAACGCCTTATACTATAGTTATTCCGCCGCCAAATGTGACCGGAGTTTTGCACATGGGTCACATGCTCAATAATACTATTCAAGACGTTTTGATTCGTCGTGCTAGGCTTAAAGGGTTCAATGCTTGCTGGGTGCCTGGAACCGATCATGCCTCTATTGCTACTGAGGCAAAAGTGGTGGCTAAATTGAAAGCAGAAGGAATTAATAAAAACGATTTAACCCGTGAAGAATTCCTTAAACACGCTTGGGATTGGACGGAAAAATATGGCGGAACAATTCTCGAACAACTCAAACAATTGGGCTGCTCTTGCGATTGGGACCGAACTAAGTTCACAATGGATCCCGAAATGTCGGCATCGGTAATTCGATCGTTTGTAGATTTATATAACAAAGGTCAGATTTATCGTGGTTATCGAATGGTCAATTGGGATCCTGAAGCCAAAACTACACTTTCTGACGAAGAGGTGATTTATGAAGAACGTCAAGGGAAATTGTATTTTGTGAAATATAAAATTATAGACTCAGACGAATATGTAATTGTAGCAACCACCAGACCTGAAACTATTTTTGGCGATACTGCTTTGTGTTTTCACCCCGACGACGAGCGGTACCAACATTTGAAAGGAAAAAAAGCCATTGTGCCTATATGCAATAGAGAAATTCCGATTGTTTTTGACGATTATATTGATATGGAATTTGGCACAGGAAGTTTAAAAGTAACTCCTGCGCATGACATTAATGACAAGGCCATTGGCGACAAATTTAACCTCGAAATCATTGATGTTTTTAATGATGACGGAACGCTCAATAGTTTCGGAATGCACTATCAAGGAAAAGATCGTTTTGTGGTTCGCGCCGAGATTGAAACCGAACTCGAAGCCATTGGCGCTTTACTGAAAACCGAAAATCACATCAATAAAGTAGGAACTTCTGAAAGAACAAAAGCGGTTATCGAACCGCGATTGTCTGACCAATGGTTTTTGCGAATGGAAGATTTAGTGAAACCCGCCATCAAAGCGGTGCTCGAAACTGAAGACGTAAAGTTATATCCAAAACGTTTTGACAATACTTACAGACATTGGCTTGAGAACATTCGAGATTGGAATATTTCTCGCCAACTGTGGTGGGGACAACAAATTCCTGCCTATTATTATGGCGATGGCAAAGAAGATTTTGTGGTTGCCGAAAATATAAATGACGCTTTGGCTTTGGCTAAAGAAAAAACCCAAAACTCAAAACTCGAAACTCATGACTTGAAACAAGATGCCGATGCTTTAGATACTTGGTTCTCTTCGTGGTTGTGGCCTATAGCGGTTTTTGGCGGAATTATGAATCCAGAAAACGAGGATTTTAAATATTATTATCCGACCAACGATTTAGTTACGGGTCCAGATATTTTGTTCTTTTGGGTAGCGCGAATGATTATTGCGGGCTATGAATATACAGGACAAAAACCTTTTTCAAACGTCTATTTAACTGGTTTGGTTCGTGATAAAAAACGACAAAAAATGTCGAAATCGCTAGGTAATTCACCCGATCCGTTAGAGCTAATCAATAAATTTGGCGCCGATGGGGTTCGCGTGGGGTTGTTGTTGAGTGCATCTGCCGGAAACGACATTATGTTTGACGAAGAACTGTGTAATAACGGAAAAGCTTTTGCCAACAAAATCTGGAATGCTTTTAGATTAATCAGCGGTTGGGAAGTAGCTGATAACATTGCGCAACCCGAATCTTCTAAAGTAGCCATCGAGTGGTATGAAGCCAAGTTGCAACAAACTTTACTAGAAATTGAAGATCACTTCGAGAAATACCGCCTTTCTGACGCTTTAATGAGTATTTACAAATTGGTTTGGGACGATTTTTGTTCCTGGTTTCTCGAAATGATTAAACCGGGTTATCAACAACCAATTGACCGAATGACTTTTTCAAAAGCGATTGAAATGTTGGAAGCGAATTTGAAATTATTGCATCCGTTTATGCCGTTTTTAACTGAAGAAATTTGGCAACATATTGCAGAACGAACCCCTGAAACTGCCTTAATAATATCTGAATGGCCAAAGATAACTACCGCAAATGAACCATTAATTGCACAATTTGAATTTACTTCCGAAGTGATTTCGGGAATTAGAACCATCAGAAAAGAAAAAAATATTGCTTTCAAAGAATCTATTTCTTTGAGTGTAATCAATAACGAAAAGGCTTCAAATTATTTTGATACTGTAATTACAAAACTCGGAAACATATCGGAACTTAACTATGTTACTGAAAAAGTGGATGGGGCATTAACCTTTAGAGCAAAATCTAATGAATATTTTATTCCGATTGTTGGGGCAATAAATGTAGAAGATGAAATTGCAAAACTAACAGAAGAACTCAATTATACTAAAGGATTTTTAAAATCTGTTCAGGCAAAATTGTCTAACGAAAAATTTGTAAACGGTGCACCAGAGAAAGTCCTGGCAATCGAACCTCAAAAAGAGGCAGATGCTTTGGCAAAGATTAGCACGATAGAACAGAGTTTAGCGAGTTTAAGATAAAAAAACAAACCC
>CAIXNQ010000193.1 GCA_903920835.1 uncultured Bacteroidota bacterium
TACAATCCTGTGATTGGTGAATTTTATGTTCAAACTCAGCAAAAAATTGGAGATTATCCTTCGCTTGACTTCTTTATTAATGGTCGAATTCGACAAACACGTATTTTCTTGATTGCGGAACATTTTAATTCCAACTTCTCTAAATTTAACTTCTATGCTGCACCCAATTATCCTTATGTTGATTTTCTATTAAGGTTCGGGATTGCTTGGAATTTCTTTCAATAAACAATATTTTTTATAAACTTATTTAATCATTACAAATGAATTATTCAGAAAATATATTAGGAACAATTGGCAATACACCACTTGTTAAACTCAATAAAGTTACTGCCGAAATTGACGCATTGGTTTTAGCAAAAGTAGAAACATTTAATCCAGGCAACTCTGTAAAGGACAGAATGGCTGTTAAAATGGTAGAAGATGCCGAAGCCGACGGTCGTTTAAAACCCGGCGGAACTATTATTGAAGGAACTTCGGGCAATACGGGAATGGGGCTTGCACTGGCAGCAATCGTCAAAGGATACAAGTTAGTTTGTGTGATTACCGACAAACAATCTAAAGAAAAAATGGACATTCTTCGGGCGGTGGGTGCAAAAGTAATTGTTTGCCCAACCGATGTAGAGCCAACCGATCCTCGTTCGTATTATTCGGTTTCTAAAAGATTAGGAGAAGAGATTCCGAATTCGTGGTATGTGAATCAATACGACAATCCGAGTAATGCCATTGCACATTATGAACAAACAGGACCTGAAATTTGGAAACAAACCGAAGGAAAAATCACGCACTTTATCGTAGGTGTGGGCACTGGAGGAACAATTTCTGGCGTTGCAAAATATTTGAAAGAACAAAATCCAAACATTAAAATTTGGGGAATTGATACTTATGGCTCGGTATTTAAAAAATATCACGAAACGGGCATTTTTGATGAAAATGAAATATATTCCTACATCACTGAAGGAATTGGTGAAGATATTTTGCCAAAGAATGTTGACTTTTCTTTGATTGACGGTTTTACAAAAGTGACCGATAAAGATGCTGCTGTTTATACTCGAAAAATTGCTTTAGAAGAAGGCATTTTTGTAGGCAATTCTGCGGGTGCAGCCATCAAAGGGACGTTGCAGCTGAAAGAACATTTCAAGCCCGATGATGTTGTAGTAGTTTTGTTTCACGACAGTGGCAGCCGATATGTAGGGAAAATGTTCAACGATGACTGGATGCGTGAGCGTGGTTTTCTTGAAGAAGAAATTACAACTGCCGAAGATGTCATCAAAGATCATATCAACAAGCCATTGGTTTTTGCACGTACTGAAGAGTTGGTCTCTCACGCAATTGAACGAATGAAAAAATATAATATCTCACAAATTCCTGTGCTGGATACGACTGGTTTTGTGGGTTCGATAGACGAATCTGATTTGTTTATGAGTTTTGTTTCCGACAAAAATGTTGCCGACAAACCCATCAAGAGCGTTATGGGAAAACCCTATCCAGTGGTGAAAGCGGCTACTGCTATTGAAGAAGTTTCTAAACTTTTTTCGGCAAGCAATCAAGCAGTGCTGGTAGATTTGGGCAACGGAAAACACCATATCATCACCAAGTCTGACATTATTGCTTCAATTAAATAGTGATTAAGCTAGCTTTTTATTAAACAAATAATCCATGACATTCACTGCAATAGATTTTGAAACCGCTACAGGATTTCCGCACAGCGCCTGTGCTGTTGGAATAGTAACGGTCAATGATGGCATTATTACCGATAAATTTTACAGCTTAATTCAGCCTCCCGAAAATGAATATTGGTACAGAAACATTCAGGTGCACGGCATCAGACCGCAAGACACCATGAACGAGAAAACCTTCGATTCGCTATTTCCTACGATTCAAAAATTGCTATATGGCAGAAAGATTGTTGCCCACAACGAAGTTTTTGACCGTAATGTGCTTCTAAAAACCATGAAATATTATGGTTTGTATTATGACGAACTCGAAATCTCGAACCGATGGGAATGTACGTGCAGAATTTATCGTGCCAAAGGATACAAACCCGCCAATTTGAAACATTGCAGCCAAATGAACAACATAGAACTCCATCACCACGAAGCCTTATCGGATGCGGTGGCGTGTGCGAAACTCTATTTGATGAAATAATCAATTTTTAGGTTTTTACGGTAATCTATTTTTTTAATATTTTCAAATATATCAATAAAATTTAGAGAACTTATTTTCATTGTGTTTTGGGCCCTTAAAATAGTTTTCAACAATTGTTATAATGTAAAATTTTATCTGTAATGTTTTTTGGAATTTTAGAATAACCAAAAAAAAAGTATTGTTCCAAAGGATATGTTTTTGTAATATTTAAAGTTTTATTTATTGTAGTTGAGAAATAAGTATTATTAAAATATTAATTAACACCATTTAATTAAAAAGAAGATACCGATAACCTTTCTTAATCTAAAGTGAGTTATCGGTATCTAATTTGTTTTTTTAAAACCTAAATTTTTCTACACTAATATCTGTAATATTCAGGTTTGAAAGGACCTTTAACATCAACACCAATGTAAGCTGCTTGTTCTGGACGTAGTGTTTCTAATTCAACACCAAGTTTAGCTAAATGAAGCATAGCAACTTTTTCGTCAAGATGTTTTGGCAACATATAAACATCGTTATTATAAGCTGCGCTATTATTCCACAATTCAATTTGAGCTAATGTTTGATTGGTAAAAGAATTACTCATCACAAAACTTGGATGACCTGTTGCACAACCAAGATTTACCAAACGACCTTCTGCCAAGATGATAATGTCAGTTCCGTCAATGTTATAAATATCTACTTGAGGTTTTACTTCATTTTTAGTATGACCATAATTCTCATTTAACCAAGCCATGTCAATCTCGTTATCAAAATGGCCAATATTGCAAACGATTGTTTTGTCTTTCATTTGCTTGAAATGAGAGCCTAAAACAATATCTTTATTTCCGGTTGTAGTAATAACAATATCCGCAGTAGCGATAACTGTATCTAATTTTTTCACTTCAAAACCGTCCATAGCAGCTTGTAGTGCGCAAATAGGGTCAATTTCTGTAACTGTAACTATTGATCCAGCACCTCTAAAAGAAGCTGCAGTTCCCTTACCTACATCACCATATCCACAAACAATAACTCTTTTTCCAGCAAGCATAATATCTGTTGCACGACGAACTGCGTCAACAGCACTTTCCTTGCAACCGTATTTATTATCAAATTTAGATTTTGTAACAGAATCGTTTACATTAATTGCTGGCATTGGCAATGTTCCAGCTTTTACTCTTTCATACAAACGGTGAACACCTGTGGTGGTTTCTTCGCTCAATCCTTTAATTCCAGAAATTAATTCAGGAAAACGATCAATTACCATATTGGTCAAATCGCCGCCGTCATCAAGAATCATGTTCAGTGGTTTGCGGTCTTCCCCAAAAAATAAAGTTTGCTCTATACACCAGTCAAAATCTTCTTCATTAAGACCTTTCCAAGCATAAACCTGAATTCCAGCAGCAGCAATCGCAGCAGCAGCTTGATCTTGAGTGGAGAAAATGTTGCATGAACTCCAAGTTACTTCTGCACCCAAAGCAATTAAAGTTTCTATTAAAACAGCAGTTTGAATTGTCATGTGCAAACAGCCTGCAATTCGAGCACCTTTTAGAGGTTGTTGGTTTTTATATTCTACACGAAGCGCCATTAATCCTGGCATTTCGGCTTCTGCCAACTCAATTTCTTTTCTTCCCCAGGCTGCTAAAGAAATGTCTTTTACTTTATACGCCAAATAAGGCATGGTTGTTGTACTCATTTATGTATATTTGTGATTGTTAAATTTTCGACAAAAATACATAATAACTAACTATTTAGAAAGTTTAAGTAAATATTTATGAGTTGTTTATTTTTTAAAGTCGTTTTCAAATTGACGAACCTGAATTTAATTTTCGATATTAATTACTAAAAAATCGATTCAAATTCAATTTCAGAATTGTCTAAATTCTATAATTTTCCGCAATGCCATTATATAAATCACTTTCTATTGCTAATAATTCAACGCTATTTGTTTGGAAAATAACAGAATCTTTTGACGAATTAACAGTGGCTATTCAATTAAACGAAAACAGTATTGAACGGGTTTCAAAAATGAAATCAGAACTTCATAGGCGGGCATTTTTAAGCATTCGCCATTTGTTGAAAATTGCAGGCTATTCTGACTTCGATTTATATTATGACAGCTCAGGGAAACCTTATTTAACAGATGGAAATCACATTTCTATTTCTCATTCACATGAGTTTGCTACAATAATTATTAGCTCAGAATTTGTAGGAATTGACATCGAAAAACAAAGAGAAAAATCGATTAAAATTGCTAATAAATTTTGTCATCAATCAGAAATTAGTTTTCTAGATCCATCAAACATTTCGGAATATATTGCAGGAATAACCATACTTTGGGGTGCAAAAGAAGCGATATTTAAAATTTGTAACGTAAAAGGAATCAGTTTTAAAAACAATATTTCTGTAACACCTTTTGAATTTACGAGCAATAAAACTATAGCAAAGTTAAACTTGCAAAACATTTCTGAATATTATGATATTTATTTTGACGAATTTGAGGGTTTTACTTTGGTATATGCTTTTAAAACAGACAATTTTTAGTTTCCTTTCAAATTAAATTATGAAGTCAATTCTAAACATTCTTATCGAATCAAAAGCAAATAATAAAAAACAGCTTGCTATTTTAATAGATCCAGACAAAATAAATCTTGAATCAATTGAACTTATAGTAACTAAAATTGAACAATCGCCAGCTACTCATATTTTCGTTGGTGGAAGCAGGGTTTCATCTTCAAATTTAGATGCGTTGATAGTATCAATTCGATCTGTTCTAAAAAAGAACCTCCCGATACTCCTTTTTCCTGGCGATCCTTCACAAATATCAAAATTTGCTGACGGCATTTTGTTTCTTTCTTTGCTTTCAGGTCGGAATCCAGATTATTTGATAGAACATCAAGTAAATGCTGTGCCCATTTTAAACCAAACAAATTTAGAAGTCATCCCAACGGGCTATATACTTATTGATGGCGGTAGCACTTCTGCAGTTGAAGTTGTTAGTCAAACAAACCCATTAGATAGACAAAAAATTAATTACATTGTTCAAACTGCTCAAGCAGGAGCGTATCTTGGAAATCAATTAATTTATCTGGAAGCAGGTAGTGGTGCAAAAATGACTGTCCCTCTTAATGCAATTAAAGAAGTGGCTCAAAAAACTAACGTACCCTTAATTGTTGGAGGTGGCATTCGTTCAAAAAAAGAAATTGAAGATGCGTTCAATGCGGGCGCCGATTTGGTTGTGATTGGGACAGCTTTTGAAAACAACAATAATTTTTTTTTAGAATTTTAATTCAATTGATTTTCATTCATTTCCACAAAAAATATTTGAGTATTTAATTGAGACAAATCCATTTTTCAAAAAAACAAAAATCACTTTATTTCCTTTGAAGTTAACCGAATAAACATAAGTTTTAAATATGTTTTCCTCAAATAAGTAAGCTAACGATTTAAAAGTTTTGATGGCATAAATAGTTACTCAGATTACAAAATAATTTCAGTCAAATGAATGAGGTAAATACTATTTTTTTAAAAGGAACATGATTGTTTGACCCTAATTTTATTGGTTTTTATTATATATTATTTTGTTTTTCATAAAAAGCATTTGGTAGTTCAACTATATTTATATACATTTGGTGCCATATTTAATCATTTTTTTAAATCAATAATTATGGATTGTATTATAATTGACGACGAAGCAATGTCTAGAGCAATCATTGTTCAAATGATAAAAGAGCATTCTAATTACAACATTAAAGAAGAGTTTAATAGTGCTATTGATGCAATAAAATACTTAAATCAAAATGAAGTAGATTTAATTTTTCTTGACATTCACATGCCTAATTTCTCAGGGATAGATTTCATCCAAACAATCAAGAATCAAACCAAAGTAATCCTAATTACTGCTGATAAAAATTATGCAATTGAAGCTTTTGAATATGAAAATGTAGTAGATTATTTAGTTAAGCCTTTAGTTAAAGAACGTTTTATTAAAGCAATTGAAAAATCAGATCGAAGACTAAGTGTACCTTTCTTTAAAAAGCCAACTCCAGATGAATTAAGTAACGAGCTTTATATAAACATCAACAGAAAATTAATTAAAATTCAATTTGATAAAATTTCTTTAATTGAATCCAAAGGAGATTATATTTATATCAAAACAGATACTAAAAGCTATACGGTTCATTCAACTTTAAAGAAAATTATTGATAAACTTCCTAAAGATATTTTCATGAAAGTACACCGTTGCTTTATTATTAACACCAATCAAATTGTAGATATCGAAGACAATACAATTCTATTAGGGAAAGATATAATTCCGCTAAGCAGAACCAATAGAAAAGAATTAATGTTGCGTCTCAACTTACTCTAGAATTTATAGCTCAAAAATTACTATTGTATTTGAGTGTTTTTATTAACAACTCCTAATTACATAACTTAACAAATTTAAACTCTTTTAATTCAAAGTAATTAAAGGAGTTTTTTTATGGTTTTTTGAGAAACGAAAGTCAGGTTAGAATTTATATTTATTGAACTTTAACTTATCATCTAAAACAGCCTTATTTCACAAATTAAACAAGCAATCAGGATTATAAATTGCCTCCATTGTAACTAAATTTTTCTACAGAATTAGTAAATTGTACTATTTATATCTAGATAATAAAAGGCGCTCTTTTATCTGTTCAGAGACTATTACGGCAGTATCTTAGAAGTAACAAACCAAGCGGGAATCATAATAGAAAAACGCTTCTTCGATGATTGGGGTGCCATAATAAAAGAGCAAGATGTTGCAGGCAACATTCTCCTAACCCTTAACTTCTTTGATGGCGGCGATTAGCGCCACGAGCAAATAAGTGGCATTGGGTTAATAAACGTGAACACTTAGCTTTATGAACTAAAACAGGAATCGTAAATACCCAAAATAATTCAAACTAGTTGGGGTATTTTATCAATACGCCCTAGCATCTTTTCCTTCATAGAAATTCATAAAGGCTTTGTTGACTACTCTATTGCCGCCTGGAGTAGGATAATCTCCTGTGAAATACCAATCTCCTAAATTTTTTGGACAAGCAATATGTAAACTTTCTACTGTTTGAAAAATTATTTTAACAGCTGCATTAATATCTTCTGGATAGAGCAATTGGGCTATTTTATCAGAAACTTCTTGGTCGGTAAATGGTTGGTAAATTTCTGTTACGTAATTAACGACTTCGTGATCTTTAAAGTTGGCTTGTGCCTTACATTTTAAATAAACTTCATCTATAATTTTGTTTAGATTTCGTTCTTTCAGTAAAGCCAAAGCAGCCTGAAAAGCGATTAATCCTTCTAGTTTTGCCATGTCAATTCCGTAGCAATCTGGATAACGAATTTGGGGTGCAGACGAAACAACAACAATCTTTTTAGGATTCAATCGCCCCATCATTTTTAGAATACTTTTTTTGAGTGTAGTGCCTCGAACGATGCTGTCATCAATAATTACTAAGTTGTCCGTAGGTTTGATTACGCCATAAGTAACGTCATAAACATGGGCAACTAAGTCATCGCGGCTGCTGTCTTCGGTGATGAAAGTTCTTAGTTTGGCATCTTTAATGGCAATTTTTTCGGTTCTGATTTTTACAGACAGAATTTCTTCTAGTTTTTCTTTGGTTAATGTTTTTCTGTGGTCTAGTATAAATTGATTTTTTCTGTGGTTCAAAAAATCATTTGCGGCTTCAACCATGCCATAAAAAGAGGTCTCGGCAGTATTTGGAATGTAAGAAAATACTGTATTGTCGGTGTCGTTTTCAATAGCGTCTAACACGGCAGGCAAGACCAATTTCCCGAGTGCTTTGCGCTCTTGATAAATTTCTGCATCGCTTCCTCTGGAGAAATAAATACGTTCAAACGAACACGCTTTTTTCTCGGTCGGAGTTATGATTTCTTCTTGTGTAACGGTGTTATTTTTCTTGATTATTAAAGCATTTCCGGGTTGCAATTCTTGTACTTTTTCAAAAGCAACATTAAACACTGTTTGAATTACGGGGCGTTCGGAGGCAACAACTACAATTTCTTCGTCTTCAAAAAAATAGGCCGGACGAATACCTGCCGGGTCTCTAAAAACAAAGGCATCTCCGTGACCAAATAATCCCGACATGGCATAACCACCGTCCCAACCTTTTGAAGCTCTTTTTAGAATTTTGGCTATCTCTAATTTCTCTGCAATAACAGGCGAAGCTTCTCTTTTTGACAAGCCGTTTATTTTGCACTCTTGATACAAATCGGTTACTTCATCATCAAGGAAGTGACCAATTTTTTCCATTACGGTTACCGTGTCGGCAAGTTCTTTAGGATGTTGTCCAAGCTCCACCAAACTATTGAACAGCTCAGTCACATTGGTCATATTAAAATTTCCAGCAATGATTAAATTTCGGTGCATCCAATTGTTTTGTCTTAAAAAAGGATGTACACTTTCGATACTGTTTTTGCCAAAAGTGCCATAACGAACGTGGCCCAAAAACAACTCTCCGATGTAGGGAATATTCTCTTTTTGCCAAGCCACATCATCTATGCGTTCTGGATGCAAAGCCAACTCCTCGTTAATGCGTGCATTAATTTGGTCAAAAACATCTTGTATGGGTTGTGTCTGGTTGGACCGCACGCGACTGATATATCTTTTGCCGGGTTCAATATCCAGTTTTATCGAAGCAAAACCGGCGCCGTCTTGACCTCTATTGTGTTGTTTTTCCATCAACAAATACATTTTTTGGATTCCGTAGAAAGCCGAGCCGTATTTGTCTTTATAGAACTGTAAAGGTTTTTTTAATCTTAAAAGGGCAATGCCACATTCGTGTTTTATTGAGTCGCTCATGGTTCTAGTTATAGTAGTTAGGGCAATTTTAAAGACAAGTTGCAACTTGTCCGAAGGTCTGTTTTAATTAAAAATGCCCCGACATTTCGAGGCATAAATTTATTGTAATTCAATATCAAATTGGGTTAAGGCTTTAAATTGTTTCAAGCGTTCTTGAACTGCTTCTTTTTTCAAACCCACCATTCGTTCGGTGCCAAATTTCTCTACACAAAACGAAGCCAAATTAGAGCCATGGATAATGGCGTTTTTCAAGTTATTGAAAGAAATGTTTTCGCTTTGAGCAATATATCCAGCAAATCCACCGGCAAAAGTGTCGCCAGCACCAGTTGGGTCAAAAACCTCTTCGAGCGGCAATGCAGGAGCAAAGAAAACGTCTTTGTTGTGAAATAAAAGTGCGCCGTGTTCTCCTTTTTTAATCACCACATATTTTGGTCCCATGGTGTGGATTTTGGCAGCGGCTTTCACTAATGAATATTCGCCAGATAACTGTCTTGCTTCTTCGTCGTTGATGGTAATTACGTCCACACGCTTTATCACGTCAAGCAACTCGGGAAGTGCACAATCCATCCAAAAATTCATGGTGTCGAGCACAACCAACTTTGGTTTGGCAGTCAATTGATTCAAAACGCCGGTTTGAACAATCGGGTGCAAGTTGCCTAGCATCAACACGTCGGCGTCTTTAAAATTATTGGGAACCACAGGATTGAAATCTGCCAAGACATTTAATTCGGTGATTAACGTATCTCTTGAGTTCAAATCGTTGTGATATTTTCCGCTCCAGAAGAACGTTTTGCCTCCTTTGACGATTTCAATTCCAGAGATGTCAATGTTTCTGTCGGTCAATAAATCTAAATATTCTTGAGGAAAATCATCGCCAACTACAGAAACAATAGCCGATTGTACGTTGAAATGCGAAGCCGAAAGCCCTATATAAGTTCCTGCACCGCCCAAAATTTTATCGGTTTTTCCGAAAGGGGTTTCTATAGCATCAAAAGCAACTGTTCCAACTATTAAAAGTTTATTCATTTTATTGACATTACGAGATTAAAATCAATCTCAAATTTGAAGGGCAAAGATAGCTTTTAAGATTTAGAGTTGCAAAGAAAGTTGCAATGGCAAAAAAGAAGAAAGAGGGAAGAAAATAGTGAAAAGAGGGAAGAAAATAGAGAAAAGAGGAAAGAAAAAAGGGGGAAGATTAAAGAAAATAGAGAAAAGAGGAAAGAAAAAAGAGGGAAGATTAAAGATAAAAGATAAAAGAGGAAAGAAAAAAGAGGGAAGATTAAAGAAAAAAGAGGGAAACAGCTTGATGATAGCAGTTTTTTTTAGGCTAAAAAATTTCGATTTTATCAAAGAAGAGTTCTCGAAATAATTAAAAGTATAAAAATACATCTTAAAAGTATAAAATAATATCTTTAAAGCATTTAATTATACCTTAAAAGTAGCTTTTAAATACTTCAAAGTAGCTTCTAAATACTTCAAAGTAGCTTCTAAATACTTCAAAGTAGTTACTAAAAGCTAATAAGCATCTAATGAAAATATCAAAGTAGTTGCTGAGTTCTTTAAAGTATCATTTGAATCCTAAAAAGTATCATTTAACACTTTCAAAGTATCATTTAATTTGATTTTAATCACTATTTTTATAATTTTGCTGAAAAATAAAACTGTTTCTACCATGAAAAAGAGCAAAAACAGCATCAATACTGGGATAATTATTAAAGATTTGATTAAAGAATTGAAATTATCCAATCCGGAAATTCAAGCTGCCATTGGCAGAAAAGGTAATGCCATGTTTAAATATTTTAGAAATTCCAGCATTCAAACCGATATTTTGATCGATTTGAGCTATGCTATGAACTTTAATATTTTTCAAATCATTGCCAATCAATTGCCCGCCGAAATGAGAAAAGTTAGTCACGACAACCAGAAAACAGAAGAACAACAACGCATTGCAGTGCTTGAAGAAGAGATTAAAATCTTGAAAGCACAGCTAGATATTGTGATGAAGTTGAAGGGGTAGTGAAGGTATTGAGCAAAATTTAAACAAAATCATCTAAGTTTGAAATCCGTCAGAATAGAAGATTTCTATAGATTTAAAAAAAATTGAAAATAATTTTCCTTAAATTCGTTCCATGAAAATAAAATTAACTTTAAGTATAGCATTGATTTTGCTGTCTTTTCAATTGACAAAAGCTCAGGAACAATTTGCTATTTATTTTGAAAGCAACAAATCTGACTTGACAAATCTAGAAAACAAAAGGCTTCAAGAATGGATTTCGTTGCACAGGGACAGCAAGATTGTTGCCATCAACGGCTTTGCAGATGAAGACGGAACGAATCATTCAAACGAGGTTTTGGCACAAAAACGTGTTGATTTTATTTTTAAAAAAGTAAACGGGAAAATAACAATACGAGAAGATTTTAAATCTATAAGTTTTGGCGAACAATTTAGTCAAACTAAAAACAAAGCTGCAAACAGAAAAGTTGCGATTTATTATATTCTTGCCAAAGATTTTATAAATTAGTATAATTAACGACCTGGAAAGGACTAATTATTCGCCTAATAAGCGTTTAATTAGTCCTTTTTTTTATTTTACACGGAGTAGAAATACATGCCCTACAATTCTAATTTTGTTATGCCGTCAGCTCCCGCAGATATGCCAGAAGGGGCTAAATCAATTTTATCGTCTACTTATAGTTCAATACGTTCTGAATGGGTTAAAAATCATCCCGATGATAAAGAAAACGCTGATAATAAAGAAAGTGCCGCAAAAATATCTTGGGCGGCTGTTAAA
>CAIXNQ010000194.1 GCA_903920835.1 uncultured Bacteroidota bacterium
GACTGGAGTTCAGACGTGTGCTCTTCCGATCTGGTAACTGTATCACCCGCAAGCAAAGTTGGAATCGAATTATTTAATGCAACATTGGTTCCAGAAGAGCCATTACTTCCTGTCCATGAAAATTGTGTAATTCCGGCAGGGATATTATTGGTTACATTAATAGCGGTTGCCTTGTCTGGACCATTATTTGTAACTGTGAGAATATAGGTATTTGGTTGACCTGGAATATATGCACTTTGGTTGTCTGTGTTTACAACAACAATATCTGCTACTGCTAGCGTATCAGTGTCTGAGCATTGAGGACAAGTTGGTGTTACATCTATAGTAGAACTAGTAACGCTAGTTGCGCTGGTTAAATTCCCTGAATAAGTTAATGGCACTTGCAACGTAATCGTGTAGGTTATAGTTTGTCCAACTGCTAACGAAGGAATAGTGTTATTCAATGCCGAATTTGTTCCAGATGAACCATTACTGCCTGTCCATGAAAATTGAGTAATTCCAGCAGGAATTGGATTGTTTAGAACAACATTCGTTGCTACACTTGGACCATTATTTGTTAAAGTAACTATATAAGTATTGCTTTGTCCTTTGATATAAGATGATTTATTATCGGTATTTACAACCGTTAAATCTGCAAAAACCTTTGGTGTGTCAATATCTATACATTGCGAACAAATAGGATTGGGGTCCGGCGTTGTTGAAGTAACTTGAACTTCGTTAGTTAAGTTTCCAGTAAACGATAAAGGAATTGGCATGGTTATGGTATAAGTTACGGTATTTCCGCTACCTATATAATTAATGGTACTGTCTATTGGCTGGTTGGTGCCACTGGTTCCGTTGCTGCAGATCCAAGAGAATTGTGTTATTCCAGCAGGAATTGCATCTAAAACATGAACGTTCGTAGCTTTGTCAGGTCCGTTGTTTTTGATAGAAATCTGATATGTATTTGTAGAACCTTGGGTGTATTGTAATTGGTTATCTGTTTGTGTTATGTTTAAATCTGCTCCAAAAAGTGGTACATCAGTATCGGTACAATTCTGGCAAAGTGGCGTTGGGTCAGTAGTTGTGCTGGTAACAGAAACCGTATTAATTAATTCTCCAGTAATGTTTCCTGTATAGGTAGTGGGAATTTGCATAGTGATGGTATAAGTAAAAATACCTCCAACAGGAATTGAAGTAATCGTATCAACCAAATTAACATTCAAATTTCCTACGTTTTGACCAGCTACTTGATTGCTCCCTACCCATGAAAAATTGGTAATACCTGGCGGAATTAAATCAGTCACAACTACATTTGAAGCAATAGAAGGCCCAGCATTCTTAATGCTTATAGAATAATAAACTGTTGAACCAGGTGTATAAACCGTTTGATAATTAGTATTTGTTATTATAAGGTCAGCTGGCGGAGTTACTAGCGCAGATGCAGTATTATTAGTTGTTATTAAATCAGTTTGATTGCCCGAAATTGTGGCAGTAGCCGTATATCCTGCAGTAGCAATAATTGGTTTGGCAACAACCGTTAAAGTTGCTGTTGCTCCACTTGCCATATTTCCAATAGTCCAGTTGGGGCTGGTCCAGGTTCCAGTTGTGGGAGTTGTGCTCACAATAGTATAACCGTTAGTAGCTAAAGGCAGGTTAACTCTTGCATTTGTGGCTGCACTTGGACCGTTATTGGTTGCTATAATTGTAAAAGTTACATTCTGATTGATGTTTGGTGTTAAATTATTAGCCGAAATAGTTACTTTCAAATCAGTTACTGGCACTGGGACAGGGATGATTGTTTTGGTATTATTGGCTTGGGAAGTTTCGGTTAATGTTCCAGAAATTGAGGTAGTGTTAGCATAAGACCCTGCTCCTGCTGGGTTTACTGTTGCAACTATTACTAAAGTTGCATTTGCTGCGGCTCCAGCTGCTAGATTTCCAATGGTCCAGTTTGGAGCTGTCCAAGTTCCTGCTGAAGGTGTTGCGCTTACGAGTGTGTATCCTGCAGGTAGTACATCATTGACAACTACACCTGTTGCTGGGCTTGGGCCAGCATTAGAAGCAGTGATAGTGAAAGTAACGTTAGCTCCAACATAAGGAGTATTACTACTAGCTGTTTGATTTATTGATAAATCTACCACTGGAACAGGTACTGGAGTAATTGTAGATGAATTATTACTAACATCGGGGTCTGTAGATGTCCCCGCTATTGAAATTGAATTGGCATAACTTCCCGTTGGGTTTACTGTGGCAACTATCGTAAGGGTTGCAGTTGCCGCATTGGCTAATCCTCCGATGGTCCAAATTCCTGTTGCTGATGACCATGTTCCTGCGGTTGGTGTTCCCGCGCTTACATAAGTATAACCTGCTGGCAAAATATCGGTTACGGTTACTGCAGTTGCTGCATTTGGTCCTGCATTAGAAGCTGTTAATGTAAATGTAACATTCGTTCCTACGTTTGGCGTAAGACTACTGCTCGTCTGAGTTATTGATAAATTGGACTGAGAAAAACCTTGAAGTGAAGCAAAAAATACAGCAATGAGAAGTAATATTTTTTTCATAATAGAAGAAATTATATAAAGAAAAACTTGGTATTGAAAACAAAGACCTTTAAATCTGCGTTTAAAAGCCAAATATAATTGTTTTTTTTAACAAAATAAAAAAATCATTAAAATATAGACAAATTTAAGAAGTCTGATAGTCAGAAAGTCAAATCGAGACGATGCCGAACAGAGCGAAGCTAAATTCATAAAAGTTGCCGAAAAAAGGTGACAGATATTAGGTGGTAGGGAGTGGTTTTTAGTTTTTAGATTAAAAGCAGATTAAACAGTGTTAAATTCTCTTTTTACTTTCAAATTATTGAAATTTTTAATGCTTGAATTGCTCAAAAACCGTCTCGAAGTATTAAGTAATTCCTATGAAGTATTTTAATATTTTGTTGAATCATTTAGATGGCTCTTTGAAGCATTCAGATGACTCAGTGAAGCATTCAGATGACTCAGTGAAGCATTCAGATACCTCATTGAAGCATTCAGATACCTCATTGAAGCATTCAGATACCTCATTGAAGCATTCAGATACCTCATTGAAGTTGATTTTGCTTCATATTAATGCTATTTTATGATATTTAAGTAATATTATGTTTATAAAAAATAGGTCGAGGTCATGAAATGAAGCCAAAGTACGCTGTCGCTATGGATGATGGTAAGAACTAAAACCTACTACCTAAAACCTACCACCTACAACCAACTGCCTAAAATGAAAAATTTTGATTTTAAGACTATAGGACTGATGTTAATTTATAATTTTATAGTTCATTCATCAAATTGAAAAAGTGTATTTTTGCCAAATGAGAAACAAGAAAACATTGGTGCTTGGAGCTACATCTAAGCCCGAAAAATATGCTTTTAGAGCGATAACAAATTTAGTTGATAAAGGACATTCTGTGTTGGCAATTGGTCAAACAGCTGGTGAAGTTGCCGGAATTAAGATTCAAACCAAAGCAATTCCATTAAAAAATATAGACACGGTTACGCTTTATTTAAACCCAGCACGTCAACGCGAATATTACAATTACATCATCGCATCGCAGCCCAAAAGAGTGATCTTTAATCCCGGAACTGAAAACCCTGAATTTTATCAGTTGCTTACTTTGAATAATATTTCTTATGAAATTGCTTGCACTCTGGTACTATTAGCAACCAATCAATATTAGATAAGCTAACATAACGAAGATGATTTAGAATTTTATAAACGCAACAAACACATAAAAAACAAAAAAGAGGGCTAATTGCCCTCTTTTTATTTTTGTATAAAACTGTTTTAATTAATAACCTTCTTAGTGACGGTAGTTTGGTCCGTTGATGTGATTTGTAACATCAATACATGATTTGCAAAAGCAGTAGCATCAATTGTTGCTAGGGTAGCATTAATTTTGTTTAGCGTTGTTAGCAATCTACCGCTAATATCAAATACTTTAATCCCAAATTATGCATTAAAAAAAACAGTATTTTAGTATTCTAAAATCCAACTGGGTAGCAGTAGAAAAAATCTAATTATTAAATTCGAGTTATCCTTTACCAGTAAAGAGATTATGCCATGGGTCGGAATGATATTTTTAAAACAAATGTTATCAATAAAAAAACTGGAAAAACCCAAGACGAATAGTAATTGTTAGACAAAAAATAGCACAAAGACCTAATGCCGCTGGCAGAATGTTAAGCCTTTTTCCTGAAGATGAAATTTATCGAAGTTATCTATATTCTGCCTATATTACCATTCAAGAAAAATCAGCAACAGATGTTTGGAGGACCTACAGAAATAGAGGAGATGCTGAAAATAGAATTAAAGAACTCAAAGCAGATTTTGGTGCAGAAAGTTTAATCTCAAGGACTTTTTCCCTACCAGAGCAGCTCTCCTATTTTCAATTATAGCGTACAATTTGATATCAATATTTAGGTTGTTTGTTCTTCAAGAAAAAACGCAGAAAAAAATATCTACATTGAGATATAGAACTTTTGCAATTGGTGCATATTATAAGAAAGTAGGCAATACACTCAAACTCAAAATTGCACTCACAAAAAAACGTAGAAAATGGTTTGTAGGACTAAGGGAATTTCCTATTGATTTGTCTCGTAAAATTTCAACTGCGTAATTTGGGTTTAAAATTACAAAGTTTTCGTGTTAATGAATTGTAATTAAAAATTAACATTCATGTCGTAATGATAAATATTACCTAGTGTTTTTGTTCAAAATTGTTAAAATAAAAATTTGCTTAAATTTTAATATCTTTATATGCAGTAATAAATTTAAATAAAAAAAAATGAAATTATATCAATATTTTATTTTTTGAACTTATATTAACAAATGGTGGAAAAATAGAAAGTATTAATAAATAAATCTA
>CAIXNQ010000195.1 GCA_903920835.1 uncultured Bacteroidota bacterium
ACTTTAAGTAATGGTTTTTGTTCTACAGTTGATGGCAGTGGAATTGAAGGATGAATTCCAGAAGCAGGTGCTTGCGTAATATAGTTTAACGGCGATGGATCTGTGTAAACGATATTGAATTTAAAATCTTGTTGGTTCAACTGATAGGCACCAGGAATTTGGTAGATATTCTTCATTGTCAAATTCCAAATTGGTTCAGAAACATTCGTAAGACTGCTTTTCAGCATTTTTAAAATCAAACTCTGTGAAGTTGGAACACCTGCTGTTACTTGTGTAGAACTAACACCATCATTTGCAAATTCACCTACTTGAAAAACCTCGTCACCAATGGTGTATTGATAAGCTACGGCTAAAACTTCATCATTTGCTAGTCGTTGTTGGAGCGAGATATAACCCAATTGCGCATTGAGTGTATATTCATTGGTAGTTAATTTTCTTGCATTTTCTAGCTTAGCATAATCACGACCTTCACTTGGATTATGACCGGCATCAAAACCAGTAAAACCAGCATCAATTGTTGCTATTTCTCTAATATTTGAATTTAATATTCCGCCTCCTGATGCAATATAGGCTGGGTCAAATTTGTTGTTTTTATTGTTTGGTGGCGTGTCTGGCAAAGTAGTTCCAAAGAATGTAGTTTGCGGATAATGAGCTAGTGTATTACTTCCAAAAACTAAATTATTCGGCATATTCGAGAGTTGGGCTTCTCCCAAATCTTGTAAAGCAATAACGTTTCTTAGATTGTTCTCAGTGGTGCTAACTCTATTTTGTTTATTAGTGACCCAAACTTCTACTCTTTTTATTTGAACCCTACTGTCTATGACAGGATAGTTTCGGAGTGCTTTGTCATATTTATTTCTAAAATATTGTGATAAGAAAAAGTGACGATCAGCATCATAATCTAATCCATAGATTTCAAAGTTTTGAACAGTTCCTCCACCTTGGGCAGTGACGGTTTTTGTTTTTGATTTTTGCTCAGAAAAAACACCAGTAATTGAAGTTTTTCCAAATTGAAATTTTGCTTTTACACCAAATAAACTTTGAGCTCCTTTAATTAAAGAACCACTCAAAGGCATACTCACGTTTCCGACTTCAATCTTTTGAAGAATATCATCTTCACTCGGAGAGAAATCTAATTTGAATAGATTTTGAAATGCAAAAGTTGATTGTGTGTCGTAATTAAAATTCACACCCAATCGCGTTCCTACTTTTCCTTGCAAACCAACACTAATTTTCTGATTGAAGTCAAATGTAGTACTGGATCTGTTTTTGGGTGATAATGCTGGATTGTCTTGTTTTGTATATCGAACCCCAAAGTCAACTTCTACAAAACCAGTAGGTTTAATGTCGATGGTGTTGCTCCCAAATATTGTTTCAAACAGACCAGAATTGACATAAAATCGAGGCAATAAATCTTTCTTTGCATCTTCAGCACCGGGTTTTTTACCTTCAACGGCGTCGGTTTTTCTTTTAAAATAAGTTCGGATAGATTCTTTAACTACTAAATCTTTATATTCTTGGGGTGTTAGAATTACAGGATAATTCACATTAAATCCTCCGACAGTGTTGGTGTAAATATACCGGTCTGTAATCGGGTCATAAGTATAAGCCTCTACAACTGTAGGTGGGTTTTTTAATTCAATTCTTCCTTTGTTATAACCAATAGTATCTTGAACAACTTCTGGCGGATCGTCTTGTGCAAAAGTACTTAAACTAGAAAAAATCAGCAGAAAAAAACTACTGATTTTTAAAATTGATTTTATGTTAAATTTTGGTACTGTATTCAATGGGTTATAATATTTTTAATGCTTGTTTGATAATCGTTTCAACCGAAGCTTCTGGATTTTCTTTGAGCACTTTGTCTACTGTTTTTTCTGCTGATTTTCTAATAAAACCTAAAACCTCTAAAGCAGATAACGCTTCTTCTTTGTTTGTATTGTTTTGAGTTAAAGAAATTTCGTCGATATCATATATTTTTAACACTTTGTCCTTTAAATCTAAGATGGTTCTTTGGGCAGTTTTCAATCCAATTCCTTTGATAGATTGAATGGTAACAACGTCTCCAACAGCAATCGATTGAATAATCTGCGTTGGTTCTATTGATGAAAGCATTGTCCTTGCTATTCCTGCTCCAATTCCTGAAACGGAGAGCAACATTTTAAAAATTTCTCTTTCTGATTTTTCAACAAACCCAAATAAACTATGTGCATCTTCTTTGATTTGAAGGTAAGTATATAATTTCACATAATCTGAATTTGGAAGCAAAGAATAAGTATGTAAAGAAATATTGATATGATAGCCAACACCACCACAATCGATTACAACCTCGGTAGGTGTTTTTTCTACTAATTTTCCTTGAATATGTGCAATCATAAATAAGTTTTGTTGCTGGGTTTCAAAAGTAATAATGTTTTTGGAATATTTCCTATTTAAACACTAGCTCCTTGAACTTTAATTTGTTTTAGTTTTTTACTTTTTTCTTGTGCATCTACGACAGCCACAGCCACCATATTGACCATTTCTTCTACACTAGCACCTAACTGAAAGATGTGAACTGGCTTGTCCATTCCCAGTATTATAGGACCAATCGAATCAACACTGTATAATTCTTTTAGCAATTTATAAGTAATATTTGCAGATTCTAAATTTGGAAAAATGAGCGTATTTACTTTTTTGCCTGCCAACTTAGAAAACGGAAATTTATTTTTGAGCATTTCTGGATTTAATGCAAAATCGGTTTGCAGCTCGCCATCTATTATTAAGTCAGGATAATATTTGTGCAAATAAGCTACGGCATTTCTAACTTTGATGGCACTTTCGTCGCTAGATGAGCCAAAATTTGAAAAAGAAACCATCGCTATCACGGGGTTCAATGCCGAACATTCGAACGGTTTTGGCAGTCATCAATGCAATTTTTGCTAAATCGTCTGCGGTCGGATTTGGATTAATAGCTGTGTCAGATAGAAACATCGGACCTCTATTGGTCATCATCATGTTTGTAGTAGATACCAACGATATTCCAGGCGCTTTTCCGATCAATTGTAACATTGGTTTCACTACGTTTGGATAACTTCTTGAAAAACCTGTTACCAAAGCATCTGCTTCGCCTTCGTTAACCATCATAGCGGCAAAATAGTTGCGTTCTCGCATCCATTTTTGGGCATCGAGCAATGAAATTCCTCTGCGCATTCTTTGTTTCCAGAACAGTTCGGCATATCTAAATCTGCGTTCGTCTTCTTCTTCAGTTTTTGGGTCAATGATTAAAACATCGGCTTCAAAACCTATTTCTTGTTTGAGTTCTAAAATGACTTCTCTTTTTCCTAACAAAATCGGGATTGCGATTCCTTCTTCATAGGCAATTTGAGCTGCTTTAAGCACATCAAGATGGTCTGCTTCGGCAAAAACTACTCGTTTTTTGTTGGTTTTTGCTCGGTTCATTAACAGACGAACCATTTTATTGTCGGAACCTAATCGTTCTAATAAATCATCTCGATATTTGTCCCAATCGGTTATTGGGTTGAGTGCAACTCCAGATTCCATTGCAGCTCTTGCAACTGCTGGCGAAACAGTGGCAATCAATCGTGGGTCAAAAGGTTTCGGAATTATATATTCTCTACCAAAGATAAGTTTGGTTTCTCCATAAGCAATGTTGACCTGCTCTGGCACGTTTTCTTTAGCCAATGCTGCCAGTGCTCTAACAGCAGCCATTTTCATGGCTTCATTTATTTTTGTAGCTCTAACATCAAGCGCACCTCTAAAAATATAAGGAAATCCGAGCACGTTATTTACTTGATTTGGATAATCAGACCGCCCTGTTGCCATGATAATATCTGGTCGTGTGCCTACAGCGAGGTTATATTCTATCTCGGGTGTTGGGTTTGCCATCGCAAAAACAATAGGATCGTTTGCCATACCCAAAAGCATTTCTGGGGTTAACAGATTTCCTGCGGATAGTCCTAAGAAAACATCTGCACCTTTCAAAGCATCATGAAGTGAAGTTCCTTTTGCGGCTCTGGCGTAGCGTTGTTGCAATTCAGACAAGTCGGTTCTGTCTGGCGACAACACGCCGTCTTTATCGAACATGATGATATTTTCTGGATTGATGCCCAACAAAACATATAAGTTTGCACAAGCCAACGCTGCCGATCCTGCGCCAGAAACTACCAGTTTTACATTCTCAATTTTTTTATCAGCAAGTTCTAGAGCATTCAGCAATGCCGCCGATGAAATGATTGCCGTGCCATGTTGGTCGTCGTGCATGACTGGAATATTCAACTCTTCAACCAAGCGTCGTTCAATCTCGAAAGATTCTGGGGCTTTAATATCTTCTAGGTTAATTCCACCAAATGTTGGAGAAATGGCTTTCACCGTTTCTACAAATTTGTCAATATCTGTGGCATCAACTTCTATGTCAAATACGTCGATGTCGGCAAAGATTTTAAACAACAACGCCTTTCCTTCCATCACTGGTTTTGATGCTTCGGGACCAATGTCGCCCAAACCCAAAACGGCAGTTCCATTAGTGATTACAGCTACTAAATTTCCTTTGGCAGTATATTTATAAACATTGTTTACGTCTTTTGCGATTTCAAGGCAGGGCTCGGCAACACCCGGAGAATAAGCCAACGACAGATCGCGTTGGGTAGCATATTTTTTGGTCGGAACAACTTCTATTTTGCCGGGCTTCGGTTTTGCGTGATATAAAAGTGCTTCCCTTCTTTTGTTGCTATTGCTCATAAATTATCTTTTTTCGATACTCGATTGCAAATGTAGCAGTATAGATTTAATTCAGAAAGATTTCGGCATTTTCTTTTAGGGTTAATGCTATCAATAGATTGTTTTTTGTCGTGAGTTTTTAGTTTTTAGTTTCAAGTTTCAGATTGAAACAGTCAATAAAGACCAGTTAATGAATTACAAAAAAAAGTCCCACCAAAGCAGGACTAAAGATTTTCATCTACGGCATATAGCCTTATTATTCGATTCAAATACTTTGTGCTTCCTCGATTGAGAAAATTGATTGTATTGTTACTAGAAATACTATAGATTTTAAAGAAAGTGAAATTCCTGCTTCTAATCCAGATGAAATAATATTGATTATATAGTTAGGCCTGCCTTTAACAATTGCTAAAACTTATGGCTAGTTTTTCGGTAAATTGTTAGTTCACTTTTAATAACTTCTCTTGGTCGGTTATAGAAAAAAAAACATAAGCCTCCGCGAACTCTAAAACGTTATGCTCTCTTTCTAACCGTTCTCTGCTCGATTCTTTTTTCAAAGATTTCGCCTTTAAAAATGCGTTGCACTAATATTCCTGGAATATGAATTTCGTTGGGGTCTATACTTCCTGCAGGCAATAATTCCTCAACTTCGGCAATGGTTATTTTGGCTGCACCACACATACAAGGGTTGAAGTTTCGAGCTGTTCCTTTAAAAACAAGATTGCCTGCTTCGTCGCCTTTCCAAGCTTTAACAATAGCAAAATCGGCTTTAAAAGCATGTTCTAAAAGGTGCATTTTGCCGTTAAACTCTCGGGTTTCTTTGCCAGCAGCTACTTCGGTTCCGTATCCAGCTGGTGTAAAAAAAGCTGGTATTCCAGCCTGTGCTGCACGACAACGTTCGGCTAGCGTTCCTTGCGGAATAAGCTCTACTTCAAGCTCACCCGACAACATTTGACGTTCAAACTCGGCGTTTTCTCCCACATAAGAAGAAATCATTTTTTTGATTTGCTTTTGTTGAAGTAACAATCCCAATCCAAAATCATCAACACCAGCATTATTTGAAACACAAGTTAAATTCTTGGTTTGTTTTTTTACCAATTCGGCAATACTATTTTCAGGAATGCCACAAAGTCCGAAACCGCCTATCAGCAGCGTCATATTATCCTCAATTCCTTGAAGTGCTTCGCTTACAGAATTTACTTTTTTATTAATCATTGTCGTAGTATTTTTCTAGTTAAACTCTTCTGTGTTTTGTTCGGCAGTCGTGTCTATTACTTTTGTAGGTGACCAACAATCTACTTTTATAGACAGATTATCGGGTCGTTTGAAATCTTGTTTAGAAATGTCGAGATTTTCATCTGCATAGCATTTTTTCATGAAATAGCCCCAAATTGGCAATGCCGCAGTAGCGCCCTGACCATAAGTAATGCTTTTAAAACGTGCCGAACGGTCTTCGCACCCGACCCAAACACCAGTAACCAGATTTGGCACCATCCCCATAAACCATCCATCAGATTGGTTTTGAGTAGTTCCTGTTTTTCCTGCAATTGGGTTTGTAAACATATATGGATAACCCGTCCAGCGGTTGTCGCCAGCGCCACCACCTTGGGTTCTCAATCGTTCTCCAGAGCCGCCTTCGGTTACGCCTTCTAACAATTTGATCACTGCAAAAGCAATGTCTTTGTTCAATACATCATGCGATTCCGGTGTGGGTTCATAAATTGTTACGCCGTTTTTATCTACAATTTTTGTGATGAATTGCGGTTTCATATAAACGCCTTCGTTGGCAAAAGTACTGTAGGCAGCGACCATATCTTGAACAGAAATTTCTACTGCGCCAAGTGCGATTGAGGGCTGCACAGGAATTTCGGATTTGATACCAAGTTTATGTGCCAATTCAACAACGGCTTCGGGACCCGTTTGGTCAATCAGTTTTGCCGAAACGGTGTTTATAGAGTTTGCTAAAGCTTTTTTCAAAGTAACCATGCCTCGATATTTATTGTCGGAGTTTTTTGGTTCCCAATCTTCGGTTACATGATGACGCCCTTTGTGAATCATAAACGGGCCGTCAATAATAGAATCGCAGGGTGATTTTCCCAATTGCTGAATTGCGGTTGCATATACAATCGGTTTAAATGTAGAACCCACTTGTCTCGATCCTTGACCCACGTGGTCATATTGAAAATATTTATAGTTTATGCCGCCAACCCACGCTTTGATGTGTCCGGTTTGTGGCTCCATTGACATCATTCCTACTTGAAGAAAGTGCTTGTAATATCGAATAGAATCCAGCGGCGTCATTATGGTGTCGCGCTCACCACTCCAAGTAAAAACGGTCATTTTGGTTTTAACTGAAAACGATTTGATGATTTCATCTTCGGTTTTTTCGTCTTCTTTCATAACCCGCCATCTTTCTGACGATTTCATGGCTTGTTTTAATATTTTATTGGTCTCAATGTCGGAAATATTAACAAACGGTGCATTTTTATTTTCTTTTGACTGATGAAAAAACTCTTCTTGCAAATTTTTGATATGTGCCGCCACCGCTTCTTCGGCATGAAGTTGAATATGAGAATCTATTGTGGTATAAATTTTTAATCCGTCGCTGTAAACGTCATATTCTGAACCATCGGGTTTTTTGTGGTCTTTTGCCCAATTTTTAAGATATTCTCTAAGGTATTCTCTAAAATAAGTTGCGCTGCCGTCAGTATGACTTTCTGGATGAAAATGCAACTCAATTGGTTTTGATTCGAGTGCTTTCTTTTGGCTTTCGGTTAAATGATTGTTTTTTACCATTTGCCCTAAAACCGTATTTCTTCTTGCTTTTACTTTTTCTATTCGACGAATTGGATTAAAAAGCGATGGGTTTTTAAGCATTCCGACCAACATAGCGGCTTCTTCTACAGAAAGCTCTCTAGGTTCTTTGCCAAAATATACTTTTGAAGCCGAGCGGATTCCAACAGCAGTATTGATGAAATCGGCTTTGTTAAGATACATTGCAATAATTTCGTTTTTGGTATATTGTCTTTCTAACCGAATTGCAATAATCCATTCTTTCGCTTTTTGAACCATTCTAAAAGGCAGGAATTTTGAACCTTCGCCATGAAACAGAAGTTTAGCCAATTGTTGAGTCAAAGTACTGGCACCTCCGCTAGTTCCGAGACTTAATACGGCTCTTAGTG
>CAIXNQ010000196.1 GCA_903920835.1 uncultured Bacteroidota bacterium
ATCGCCAAAGTTGGCGGTATATAAAATTCTAGGTTTTGCCTTATCGCCAAAGTTGGCGGTATATAAAATTCTAGGTTTTGCCTTATCCGACGATTTGCGGATACAACAGCAAACTATGTCGGTGGTGAGTGATTTTTTTTCATAATAACTAAGTTTAAAAAATTATTATTCAATTAGAAAATTCCTAATATCTAAAACTCTTTATGTTTAATCTCGCAAAGTTGCAAAGTCGTAGTTCAAAATAATATTCTTAGCACTTTTAAACCGATGTGAGCAAATATATTTGAGTTAGCTAAAACTTTATTTTCTTAATATCTAAAATTCTTAAGAAAATAATTCGGCTGATTTTGTTAAAAACAAAATTGTTTTAATCTTCTGATTCCTTCATTTATTTACTAAATAAAAGAATCATTTCCAATCACAATTAATTTGTTTGACAAAAATAAACAATTATTTTTATACTATTATAGTCTTAAACAGTAAATAATCTTAAATTTTTATGTCAAAGTGTATTTACCATACGATTAATGAATGTGTTTTGTTTTAGTTGTTTAAAAATAGTATGCTTAAAAACTTTTTTTCAGCCTCTTACATAATGATTAATAATTCATAAGTTTGCAATATAATAATTCATAAAAAAATACACATGAAAAAAAATCTATTAAGCTCGTTAGTGCTACTTTGCACAGTGTTTGTTTTAGTATGCTCGTGCAGTAGCAGTAACGACAGCACACCAAGCGGCACACCATCTTCTAATTTGCCAACATTAACTACCACAGCCGTAACTTCGATTACAACAACAAGTGCTGTTTCTGGTGGGACAATAACTGCTATTAATGGTGCAACAATCACGAGTAAAGGAATCTGTTGGTCAACAACTGCTAATCCAACTATTGCTGATAGTAAAGCATTATATAGCGGAACATCAACAACATTTTCATGTGACATTACTGGTTTAACAGCCAACACGCTATATTATGTACGTGCATTTGCAACCAATAGTAATAATGTTGTTTATGGCAACCAAATAACTTTTACAGCCACAGCAATAGCAGCTACTTTGCCAGTAATGACCACAACGTCAGCAACAACAGTAACTACATCAGCTGCTACATCTGGCGGAAATATAACTTCCGATGGTGGTTCAACTATTACAGCTCGTGGTATTTGTTACAGCACAAGTCCAAGCCCAACTATTACAGGAAGCAAAACAACAGAAACCGGAACAACAGGCGTTTTTAGCAGTACATTGTCTGGTTTAACTACTGGAACAACTTATTTTGTTAGAGCTTATGCAACGAATAGCGCAGGAACAAGCTATGGTAATGAAATTTCTTTAACCACATTAACTAATAGCACTGGACCAACTGATGGAAATGCAATTTGTAATGGTTCGCAACAAACGGTTGTAGTGCCGATAACTTCGACTACAGGGAAAATTTGGATGGACAGAAATTTAGGAGCAAGCCAAGTTGCAACTGCAACTAATGATTACAAAGCTTATGGATGTATGTATCAATGGGGAAGAGGTAATGATGGTCATGCCAGCATTGCTTGGACAATGGGTCAAGATGATGCTTGGGCTAACAAAGCGGGAACTCCGGTTAACGGACCCACAACTACTTTAGCTACTACAGACACGCCTTCGAACGCACTATTCATTACAATTTCTAGTGGCATTATTTATGACTGGAGAAGTCCAAAAAACGATGCACTTTGGCAAGGGGCAAATGGAGTAAACAATCCATGTCCATCGGGATACAGAGTCCCAACCAATGCAGAGTTAAAAGCAGAGTTTTCAGCTTATTCAATTACAAACGCTACGAAAGCATTCAACTCTATCTTTAAAATTCCATTAGCAGGACAACGTGGATTTGATAATAATGTATTGAGTAATTATGCTGTCATGGCAAACCTCTGGACATCTACTGTATCATCAAATGGTCAGTCATATAGAACCAACATAACCTCAACGGCAGTTTATCAAGACGTTGCCGTTGGTCGTGCTG
>CAIXNQ010000197.1 GCA_903920835.1 uncultured Bacteroidota bacterium
ACAACATTTGCTCACCTTGATGCAACAACAGTACTTTCTCGAAATTTAGCAGCAAAAGGAATTTACCCAGCAGTAGACCCTCTTGATTCAACTAGTACTATGTTACAACCTTGGATTGTAGGTGAAGATCACTATAAAACAGCACAAACTGTTAAACGTACACTTCAACGCTATAAAGAACTTCAAGATATTATTGCAATTCTTGGTCTTGATGAATTATCTGAAGATGACCGTTTAACTGTAGCTCGTGCTCGTAAAGTAGAACGTTTCTTATCACAACCATTCTTTGTAGCTGAAGTATTTACAGGGTCTCCAGGAAAATACGTTAGTTTAGCTGATGCTATTCAAGGTTTTAAACTTATTCTTACGGGTGAATTAGATTCACTTCCTGAACAAGCTTTCTATTTAGTAGGTAATATTGATGAAGCTGTAGAAAAAGCAAATAAACTAGCAGCGTAACTGAATAAACAAAAATTTGCATTTCATTTGTTTTAGTTGGTAGATGGCTAGATGATTTTTCCGCAAAGCGGAAAAATCATCTAGCCATCTACAAAACCATTAAGAAAAAAGAATTATGAGTTTAAAAGTATGCATTATGGCTCCAGATCGAGTTTTTTGGAATGCATCTGCTGACGAGATCATTCTACCAACAAATACTGGACAAATGGGGGTATTAACAAATCATACTCCTTTAATTACGGGATTAGATATTGGTGTTATGTTAGTTCGACCTGAAAAAACATCGGGGTCAACTACGGAATCTGGCTCTTGGATTTCAATGGCTTTAATGGGCGGTTTTGCCCTGATTAAAGATAATACTGTAACAATTTTAGTAAACGATGCTGAATTAGGATCATCAATTGATCCTACTTTAGCTGAAAAATCTTTTACGGAAGCTCAAGCAGCTTTAGAAAAATCTGCTTTAGCTGGTCGAAAAGAAAAAATTGAAGCAAGTTTAGCTTTTAAACGTGCACGAGCACGTATGCAATTAGTAGCTCAAAAATAAGTTTTTGCGCTCTGCGCTACTCCGATTTCAGCTTTGCTGAAATCAGAAACGAAAATTAAAACTCAAATTTTTTAATTTTTCTTTGTTTTCTCTTTCGTTTCCGTTAATCATTTTTCATTTGTACTTTATTCGAATAATTTTAGAATTTTTCGTTTTGTTTCCGATTTCAGCTTCACTGAAATCGGAACTCGAAGCTGAAATTTGAACTTGGAAATGAAGCAATTAAAGGTTTCAGCTTTTTGTTTTTGAATTTCAAAGCTTAGCAGCGAAATATCCCGCCTGCGGCTAATAGTTAAGAAATATAGAGCATTCATGAAAAGTAAAACGCCAACAATTCATCTTCTTTTATTTTAGGTGTGTGGGCAAAGAAAGAAAAACGTAGTCTTATTTCATGACTTCAAGATTTGACGGTTGAAAGTTCTTTCTTTTTTAATAATTCTTGGGATTTCTAACCACAAGCGGGAAATCCCAAGAATTATTAAATAAAGAGTGGAGAGATAAGAAAAAAACATCAATTCAATTTTATCATATGTTATATGACATTGCCGCTGTAGAGATTGGACAGCACTGGTATTGGTCTCTCGCTGGTTTCCAGATTCATGGTCAAGTTTTGGTTAATACTTGGATCGTTTTTGCGATAATTTTAGTTGTAGGATTCTCAACAACTCGAGATTTAAAAGCTTTACCAGAAACAGGTGGTCAAAACTTTATTGAATTTTTTATGGAATACATGCGTGATTTGTCATCAACACAAATCCATGGTTCTGATTCAAAACGCTGGGTTCCTTATCTTTCAACTTTATTTTTGTTTATTTTTGTATCAAATTGGTCTGGTGCCCTTGTACCGTGGCGTATTTTTGAAATTCCAAATGGTGAATTAGGAGCACCAACTAATGATATTAATACAACAGTTGCTCTAGCTCTATTAACTTCTGTTGCTTATTTCTATGCGGGTTTAACAAAAAAAGGATTAAATTATTTTGGTCGATATGTAAAACCGACACCAATTTTATTCCCAATTAACGTGCTGGAAGATTTTACAAAACCATTATCATTAAGTTTCCGTTTATTTGGAAATATTTTAGCTGATGAACTTGTTGTAGCTGTTTTAATCACATTAGTTCCTCTTGTGATTCCAATCCCATTAATTTTCTTAGGATTATTTACAAGTGCAATTCAAGCTCTTATTTTTGCAACATTAGCGGGTGCTTACATCGGTGAAGCGTTAGAAGATCATCATTAATTCAATTTTTTCGCTTGGTAAACCAAAAAAGACCAGAGAAGCTTATTGAAATTTCGATATTCTTTATTGATAAGAGTCTGAATTTTTACGCT
>CAIXNQ010000198.1 GCA_903920835.1 uncultured Bacteroidota bacterium
AAATATTAAGACCAGAGAAGAAGATCCTAATAATGAAAACAACGAGATAGAAGCTCCTATTTTAGTAATAGATCGAATTTCGTTAGATTTAGAAAGGATTTTAAAAAACAATAACAAAGTTGTTCTCAACGTTCATCCTTTTGTGGCAGCTTACTTAACCAAAGGTTTTCCTTCTTTACGGAATAAATGGTTTTTTGAACATAAAAAATGGATTAAAATAATTCCTCGGGACGCCTATACGTATTTAGAATATCGTTTTTTTGATAAAAAAGGTAACGATATAACTGAATAAAAAAAACCGCCTTTCTTTTAAGATTGGCGGTTTTTTTATGAATTTTATTTGCTATTACTTATTCATAACATGATAAGCTATAAGCCCGTCGATGGGTCTTCTTAGCACGTTTCCTAATTTTAATCTATGTTTTATTAAAACTTGTTCTAGCTCATCTTTAAGATAAAAAGCGATTGAACCTACAAAATGTATTGGAAGTTGTGTAGAATTATCAAATTGTTGAATGTAATTTTCGACGAAATCTTCCATTTCAGCTTGAATGTATTTCTTACAAAATTCAGAATCTTTATGTTTGATTAAAAATTTTGCAAATGTTGCTAAATAGGCATTTGGGTTTGGTTCTTTATATAAATTATTTTTTACATAATCGGCATCAACATTATATTCTTCCTCAAACTCTTTGGCTAATTCTGTTGGCATTTTATTAAAAAAATATCCTCTCAACATGTGTCTTCCAAAGCGATTACCTGAACAATCATCCATAGCTATATATCCTAAGGATTGAACTTTTTGATGTAAAACAGTTCCATCAAAATAACTACAGTTTGAACCTGTGCCGAGAATACACACTATTGCTGCTTCGTTTTTTGGAGTTGTGGCATAAACTGCTGCATAAGTATCTTCATAAACAGCAACAGCAGCATTAGAAAAATATTCCTGAAAAACAGTTGTTAGAAAATTTTTCATTCGATCAGTTCCGCAACCGGCACCATAAAAAAACAAATTTGTTGCTTTGTCCTTATTATGAGAAATATCGAACTTGTCTTCTAGTCGATTGATGATTTCTTCTTTTTCTAAAACTTCTGGATTCAGACCCAAAGTTTGAGTAGTAAAAAGCACTTTTCCGCTATCGTCAATGGCAATCCAGTCGGCTTTTGTTGAGCCACTATCTACTAATAATTTCATTCTTTAATTGGTTTAACAGAATTAAAATATCAACTTTAATTCTTGGTTGTTTTTATAAAATCATTAAAAAAATCCCGCAGAAAAAGAAATTTCTACGGGATAAATTTGTAATTATTATTATTTTAGAGTAGCAATGTGAACTGACAAATCAATTAATTTGCTTGAATAACCATATTCGTTATCGTACCATGATACCAACTTGAAAAAAGTACTGTTAAGACCTATTCCTGCTTTAGCATCAATTATAGATGTTCTTTTATCTGAAACGAAATCTTGAGAAACCACATCGTCTTCGGTATAGCCCAAAATTCCTTTCATAGTCGTTTCGGAAGCATTTTTCAATACCGACATAATTTCTTCGTATGTAGTTTCTTTAGCTAATTTCACGGTTAAATCTACTACAGATACGTCAACTGTAGGAACACGAAACGACATTCCTGTCAGTTTTCCATTCAATTCAGGGATTACTTTCCCAACAGCTTTTGCAGCACCAGTTGAAGATGGAATAATATTTACACTTGCAGCACGACCGCCTCTCCAATCTTTTCTTGAAGGACCATCAGCGGTCATTTGTGTGGATGTTGTTGCATGAACCGTGGTCATTAATCCTTCTAATATTCCGAAATTATCGTGAATTACTTTTGCCAAAGGCGCTAGGCAATTGGTAGTACATGATGCATTTGAAACGACTAAATCTGTGGCTTTTGCAGTCTCATGGTTAACGCCCATTACAAACATTGGAGCATCCGCTGATGGCGCTGAAATGATTACTTTTTTTGCGCCTCCTTTTATATGTTCATTTGCGGTTTCGATTGTTGTGAAAATTCCTGTACATTCAGCAACTACATCTACATCAACTTCATTCCATTTTAAATCTGCAGGATTTCTTTCGGCAGTGATTCGGATATTTCTTCCGTTGACGTATAATTTTCCTTCTTTAACTTCTACTGTTCCATTAAAACGTCCATGAACTGAGTCGTATTTTAATAAATAAGCTAAATGATCTACATCAAGCAAATCATTGATTGCAACAACTTCAACGTTGTCTCTGTTGAAAGTTTCTCTAAAAACAATTCTTCCAATTCTTCCAAAACCATTAATTCCTAATTTTACTTTTGACATCTTTTTTTTAGATTTAGGCAAAAAGCAACAAGCTATTTTGCCAGGTTATTATTCATTTTAATTAATTTATACTTTATTTTTATAACGGTTTGACAGTTAGGTGGACATTATATCTGAAACCCTAAGCAATTCTCGGTCTATTTCATAATGTCCTTTAATTGCAAGTTCGAGCGGTGTCAATGCTACTTTATCACTCATTAATCCAACCATAAAATTTGATTTTCCGTCAAGTAATGATTCTACAGCTTTTACGCCTAATCGGCTTGCTAAAACTCTATCAAAACATGATGGTGCGCCGCCTCTTTGCATGTGTCCTAACACTGAAACACGAACATCATATTCGGGTAAATTTTCATCTACGTAATCTTTAAGTTCGAAAACGTTTTTGCCTATTTTATCACCTTCGGCAATAACAACAATGCTAGAAGATTTTCCTGAAGCTTTACTTCTTTTTAGCGAATCTAAAAGTCGTTCTAATCCTAGATCTTCTTCTGGAATCAAAATTTCTTCGGCTCCAGCACCGATACCAGCATTTAAAGCGATATGTCCAGCATCTCGACCCATTACCTCTACAAAAAATAGTCGGTTGTGCGAACTGGCGGTATCTCTAATTTTGTCAATTGCTTCAACGACTGTGTTGAGTGCGGTGTCATAACCAAGTGTGTGGCTGGTTCCATAAATATCGTTATCAATGGTCCCCGGAATACCCATTACTGGAAATCCAAATTCTTTATTGAATATTTCGGCACCAGTAAAACTTCCGTCACCACCAATAACGACTAGGGCTTCAACACCTGCTTTTTTTAAATTGTTATAGGCTTTTTGACGGCCCTCTTTGGTCATGAATTCTTTAGAGCGTGCCGATTTTAAAATTGTTCCGCCTTTATTTACAATATTATGAACACTTCTAGCGCCCATTTCTTTAAAATCTCCTTCAATCATTCCTTGATAACCACGGTAAATTCCAACGCAATCCACAGTATGATAAGCACAAGTTCGGACTACTGATCGAATAGCTGCATTCATGCCTGGTGAATCGCCACCAGAGGTTAGAACGCCTATTTTTTTAATCTTATTGAGCATATATTTTAATTTGATAATGTAAAATTAATAAACCAAGAGAAGATATAAAGCGTATTTGATATTTTTTTATTAAATCAATAATTTTCAAACGTTTTCGTTGATAAGTTTTGATTTAATCCAGCTTTTTATGATTAAAATGTAAAATGAAATAGATTGTACTTCAATTTTCTAGTAATTTAATTTTAGTAAATTCAGTAGCTACTAATTTTAATTTTTAGTTTACATATTCTAATGATTATTTTAACTTTTTAGTTTGGTTTAAACGTTTTTTAGTTTTGCTTAAGCATTTCTTTAAATGGTTTAAACATCTTTTAATTTTGCTTAAGCATTTCTTTAAATGGTTTAAACGTTTTTTAG
>CAIXNQ010000199.1 GCA_903920835.1 uncultured Bacteroidota bacterium
CGTGTTCCGATTTAGAACCCACCATAAATCCAGTTACATCTTGCAGAAAAACCAAAGGAATTTTCTTTTGATTGCAATTAGCAATAAAACGCGTGGCTTTGTCAGCCGAATCGGAATAGATTACTCCTCCAAACTGCATTTCGCCTTTTTTAGATTTAACCACTTTTCTTTGATTGGCAACGATTCCAACTGCCCAACCTTCAATTCGAGCATAGCAAGTAATTATGGTTTGTCCATAACCAGCTTTATATTCATCAAACTCCGAATTATCGACCATTCGTTTGATTAATTCATACATATCATATTGCTCGTTTCGGGCTTTGGGCAGAATTCCGTAAATATCATTTTCGTCAAGAGAAGGTTTGGTTGGAGTTTCACGATTAAAACCAGCTTTGTCAAAATCGCCAATTTTACCCATAATATTTTTAATTCGATCCAATGCCTCTTTGTCGTCTTTGGCTTTAAAATCGGTCACTCCAGAAATTTCGCAATGTGTTGTTGCACCACCAAGAGTTTCATTGTCTATGGATTCGCCGATTGCTGCTTTAACTAAATAACTTCCAGCTAAGAAAATGCTTCCGGTTTTGTCAACAATCATGGCTTCGTCGCTCATAATGGGCAAATAAGCACCACCAGCCACACAGCTTCCCATCACGGCAGCAATTTGAGTAATTCCCATGCTCGACATGATGGCATTATTGCGAAAAATGCGACCAAAATGTTCTTTGTCTGGAAAAATTTCGTCTTGAAGCGGCAGATAAACGCCAGCAGAATCCACTAAATATATAATTGGCAATCGATTTTCCATAGCAATTTCTTGAGCTCGGAGATTTTTTTTGCCTGTAATCGGAAACCATGCTCCCGCTTTTACCGTTGCATCATTAGCCACAACGACACATTGTTTCCCTTTAATGTAACCCATCTTTACTACCACACCCCCCGATGGGCAACCGCCATGTTCGGCATACATTCCGTCACCAACAAATGCGCCTATTTCGATGCTTTTCGCTTTTGGATCAAGCAAATAATCGATGCGCTCTCGGGCGGTCATTTTGCCTTCGGCATGCAATTTTTCAATACGTTTTTCGCCACCACCGAGTTTAACTTTGGCAAATCGTTGTTTTAAATCAGAAAGTAATAGTTTATTGTGGTCTTCGTTTTTATTAAAATTCAAATCCATATTTAGATAATTTTCAAATTTTTATTTGTTGTCTGCTAAAATACAAATTGAATTGACATAATTGCAATTTTGAGGACTATTTTGCATACTAAATTCACTAATTGATAAAATTAAGCTAGATTGTTAATATTCTCTTAACATTGATATTCTATATTTGTACCATTAAATTCAAAAATTATGTCATTAAATAATATTTTTCAATTTCTAACTCCAAGAGACAAAACATTTTTTCCTTTGTTTGAACAAGCCAGTAGCAATTTGGTTTTGCTAGCAGCTACTTTGCATGAGGCGGTTAATTTACCTACAAATGAGCGTACTGAATTGTTATTAAAAGTTGAAGAATTAGAACAAAATGGTGAAGAAATTACTCGAAAAACCAATCTTGAATTAAGTAGAAATTTCATCACGCCATTTGATCGTGAAGATATATACTCTTTAATTTCATCAATAGATACTGTTTGCGGAAATTTGAACGGTGCAGCGAGTAGAATGAAATTATATCATGTTGACAAAATTACGAAGTCAATTAGAAAACTTACAGAAATCAATTTAGAGGCTTGTCAAAGCATTGATGTTGCCGTTAGAGAATTGAGAAGTTTCAGTAAAATCAAAAACATTACTGATGCCTGTACAAAAATTAATAAACTTGAAAGTAAATCTGATAATGTTTATGACAAAGCAGTCGCAGAGCTTTTTGAGAATGAAACTGATGCTAAAAACATCATCAAATACAAAGAAGTTTTGTCAGTTTTAGAATCGGCAACCGACAAATGTAAGCATGCAGCTAGCGTTTTAGAATCAATTGCAGTAAAGCATTCGTAAACTTTTTTCAATTTATTTACTATGACTTTACTTCTAATTATTATTGCATTAGCTTTAATTTTTGATTACATCAACGGATTTCATGATGCCGCAAATGCAATAGCAACTGTTGTAGCAACCAAAGTACTTTCTCCTTTTCAAGCTGTTTTATGGGCAGCGTTCTTTAATTTTTTAGCCTATTGGGTTTTTGGCTTTGGTGTTGCAGATACGGTTGCCAAAACAGCCCACACCATGGACATTAATCTGGTAGTAATTCTAGCAGGAATTCTTGCAGCTATTGCTTGGAATCTGGCTACTTGGTGGCTCGGAATCCCTTCGAGTTCATCGCATACATTAATAGGAGGTTTTGCAGGTGCAGCAATTGCCCACGCTGGTTTTCATTCAGTAGTTTGGTACACGCCTGGAAAAGATGGAGGTTTACCTTCAGGTGTTCTAGTAATCGTTTCGTTTATCGTTATTGCTCCATTGCTAGGAATGTTGGTTTCCTACTTAATTTCGGTTTGGTTAATGCACGCTTCACGTAAAAGTATTTGGCCAAAATTATTTACAACAGCAATAATCGCATTAACAATTTGGTTTATTAACAGTAAATTAGAATTTGAAATTAAGAAACCTCGATTTGAATCTCATTTTTGGAGCGTTTTACTGGAG
>CAIXNQ010000200.1 GCA_903920835.1 uncultured Bacteroidota bacterium
ATTTTTGTTGCGTTTGTAGCTAAAGTAGAACCACAGAAAGCATCACTAACTTTAGTTGTTGGAATCGCTCCAGCAGATAATGCAGGAGTAGAAACATCACAAGAAGTTCCATAGTTTCCATAAACACCATTGATTAATGCAGCCACACGGATAGAATAAGTAGTTCCATAAGCTGCACCACCGCTAATATCTGTTAGACTAAAATTATATGATGATGAATTATATATTGTAGTAACACCACCTGAAATAATTTCAAAACGATATCCAGTAGCATTAGTTACAATATCAGCACCAATTTTAGTAGCTAATTGAGGTAATGTTGCACCACAGAAAGCAGCTAAAACTTTAGTTGTTGGCACAATCGCAGTGGTTAATACAGGCGAAGAAACGTTGCAAGAAGCACCATAGTTTCCGTAAACACCACCAACTCCAACAGCTACTCTTATTGAATATGATGTTCCGTAAGTAGCACCATTTGAAAGGTCAATTAAACGGAAATTATAATTTGCTGAATCATAAATAGAGGTTACCCCACCAGCCGTAACTTCAAAACGATAGCTATCTGCACCTGCAATAACAATTGCTGGAATTTTTGAAGCTAAAGTTGCTAATGTAGTACCACAGAAAGTTTCGTTTACTTTTGTTACAGGAATAGCTGATGTTGCAACTGCAGGTGTAGAAACGTTACATGAAGTACCATAAACATCCCAGTTTCCATTCATCTTAACAGCTACTCTTATAGAATAAGTAGTTCCGTAAGTAGTTCCTGCTATTTTCAACAAATCAAAATTGTTTTTGTTTGTTTCATACGTTCCAACTACATTTCCATTTGTTGACACTTCATAACGATACATGTCTGCTCCATTAATGTAGTCAAGCGGAATTTGAGAATTCATTGCTGCCAAAGTAGCACCACAATAATCTACTCTAACTTTAGTTGTTGGTTTGCAGAAATAGATATTATCTAAATAAGCATTACCTGTTCCGTAAGGAGCGCTAACCAATTTAAGTTGACCAATATTAGTTAAGTCAATAGATGTAAATTGATTTAAAGGAATATCATAAGAATTCCAACCAGATAATGAAGGGGTTAAAGTAACTTTTACCTCTCTAATTGTTTGGTTAATTAAATATACATCAAAAGCTGTACAGTTTGGAGTCCAAATATCTAAATGCAAATGTGTCATAGATGATGCATTGATAGGAGATGGAAATTGAACACCTTGATAGTTCATGTTAGAATATTTCTTAACATCATTTCCACCAGCAGTAGTGTTAGTTACTGTTGTCAATTGACCCCAGTTAGGGAACCAGTCAATATTAGCAACATTAGTATAAGCATTGCTAAACAAAGAAATAACTCTTGCAGGATCTACAGTAGGTGTAGGAGCAGCACTTCTTGGACCAGGATAAGAAACTGTGAAAACTGCAGAAGTTGAACCAGCAATTAACGGAGCTGCTGCTGCTTGATTAGCTGTAATAGTTGTTGTTCCAGCACCTACTACAGTTACAATATTTCCAGAAATGGTTGCAACACTTGTATTGCTACTTGTATATGTGAAAGCACCAGTACTATTACTTGTTGGAGCAGTTAATGCGAATGGAGCAGCACCAACTAGTTTTTCAGGAACACTAAATCCAGTAATATCTGGAGTTGTGTTTGGTTTCCAGAAATAAATATTATCTAAATAAACTTTAGATGTTCCAGAAGGAGTTGCAACAAATTTAAATTGAATAATACTTGACAATGGTATTGTATATTGCGTTAAATCAATATCAAAACTATTCCAACCAGCTAAAGTAGGGTTTAAAGTTACTTTTTGCTCAGGTTGACCTGAAACAATAGGATAAACATCAAAAGCTGTACAATTAGAGGTCCAGATATCAATATGTAAATTAGTCATAGTTGAAGCATTTACAGCTGAAGCAAATTGAACACCTTGATAATTCATATTAGAATATGATTTTGTGTTATTTCCTGCAATTGTTAAATCTTGCATTGTGGTAGATTGACCCCAGTTAGGAAACCAATTAGTCCCTGCAATATTTGTGTAAGCATCACTATATAGTGACTTAACATTTGAAGCATTTCTAGTTGGAGGTGTTGGAGCCGCAGTATCTGGAGCAGTCGGTAATGGAGCAGTAACAACAAAACTTGCTGTAATGCTTCCGCTATTATAATTTCCACTAGCTGCTTGAGTAGCTGTGATTGTTGTAGTTCCTATACCAACAACAGTAACTGTAGAACCACTAATAGTTGCTACGCTAGTATCGCTACTTGTATAAGAAAATGCACCGTTGCTGCTACTTGTAGGAGCCGTTAGTGCAAAAGGAGCTACACCAAGTTCTTTTGTAGCCACTGTAAATCCAGAAATAATTGGCGCAACAGTTACAGCTACATCACTAAAATAAATATTATCAAGATAAACACTTGATGTTCCGCTTGGCGTTGCTACAAATTTCATTTGACCAATGCTTGCTTTGTTAATATTAGTATATTGAGATAATAATATATCAAAACTATTCCAACCATTAGCTGTTGGAGTTAAAGTAACTTTTTGCTCAGGAGCTGGTTGATTGATTAAATAAACATCAAAAGAAGTGCAGTTTTGAGTGTATAAATCTAAGTGTAGGCTTACCATTGAAGAAGCATTGATTGGAGAAGCAAATTGAACTCCTTGATAATTCATCGATGAATATTTTCTGGTAGCATTTCCATCAATAGAAAGTTCAGATACTTGAGTTGACTGACCCCAGTTTGGATTCCAGTCTGTTCCAGAAACGTTTGTATAAGCGCCACTATATAAAGAAATCACATGAGACGAAGCAACAGTTGGTGTTGGAGCAGCAGCTGGTGTTACATCAAAAACAGCAGTAATTACTCCAGATCCATAACTTGCAGTTGCTGTTTGTGTAGCAGTAATTGTAGTACTACCTATTCCAACAACAGTTACAGTACTTCCTGAAACAGTTGCAACACTTGTATTGCTACTAGTGTATGTAAACGCTCCATTACTATTTGAAGTAGGGTCTGTTAAAGCAAAGCTAGATGAACCAGCCGATTTTGCAGGAACCGAAAAATTTGTTATTGTTGGAGAAGGTAAAGCTGTAGCAGCTCTATAAAAATATACATTGTCTAAATAAACAGTATTTCTTAATGAACCAAAAGGATTGGTTTGAAACTTTAATTGATTAAGAACAGTCAAATTTGCTCCTGTATATTGAGATAAAGGAATATCAAAACTATTCCATTGTCCTGGAACAATAGTTAATGTTTTATTGAATTCACCACCAGAAATGATTCTAAAATCTAATGCAGTTGCATCAGGCGAGTAAATATCAACGTGCATAGTTGTCATAGCACTAATATTAGTATTAGCAGCTAATTGAACACCTTCATAATTCAAGTTTTGATACTGTTTGGTCTCATTAACATTTGGTGTATAATTAGCAAATGTTGTTGATTGACCCCAGTTTGGAAACCAGTTAGTTCCTGAAAGATCTGTATAAGCACTCGAATAAAGTGAAATCACATCCCAAGCATTTCTGGTTGGAGCAGCAGGAGCATCTGTAACTAATGCAGGGTAAGTTACATTTAAAGTAGCTGTTGTAGATCCAGCAACAAGGTTTCCTGAAGCTGCTTGACTAGCAGTTATTACTGATGAACCAGCACCAACAATATGAATTTGATTACCGCTTACAATTGTTGCAACAGCAGTATTACTACTTGAGTAAGTAAATGCACCGCTACTGTTTGTAGTTGGAGCAGTAATAGTAAAATTTGAATCTCCTACCAACTTAGCTGGAATAGTAAAAGTTCCAAAAGTTGGCGGCTGAGAAGTTGTTGCTGCTCTGTAGAAGTACACATTATCTATATAAAGAGTCGCCCCTTGTCCATAAGTTACAGGAACGATATACTTCAAACTAGATAATATATTTCCAGTGTTATAAGTACTCAACGCTAAATCAACACTAATCCATTGACTTCTAGTAGAAGTTGAAGGAATAATTGTTCCTGTTACACCTAACTCTCTAGCAGTACCAGTAGAAGACTCTAACTTGATATTCATAGAACTATAATTAGGAGACCAAACATCAAAATGCAAGTAAGTCATTGCAGACACATCTAGACTACCAGCAGAATTTACCTGAATTCCAGAGTAGCTGTGATTGGTGTAATACTTACATACATTTCCTCCAGATGGAGTGTAATCAGCATTGATGGTTGCACCACCAAAATCAAAATACTGAACTCCTGATTGATTTGTGTAGGAGTTACTATACATGGACAAAACGTCCCATGCATTACGCGTAGGTGGATCTGAAGGCGATGCACCCGGCTGAGCATATCCTAATGAAATAGTCATTAGGAAAAATAAAAAAAGAATTTTTTTCATATAAAATTTAGGTTAAATGTTAAAGTGCCAAATTAATATTGTTTTACAAAATTTGAACGTCAATGATACATATAAAAACTATACGAAATCGATTTAATTAATTGAAAGTGCAAAAAAGTTAAGTTTTATTCTAGGAAAGCCCTACTAATAAAGGAAAAATTAAGAACTACATCGTTTGAATTTGGTTATAATTAGTAGTTTGTTGTGGCAATGTAAGGTTGTGTTGTTATGCCAAAACAATTATTTGATTATTAAATCTTGATTTTTAAACTAAAAAACACTGACTATTAATAAAAAAATGTAGATAAAATTTTATATATAATAATTATGAAATGGATATTTATTTTGGTTAATTTATTAAATTAAATGTTAACCTTATTATAAGAAAACTTTTAATAGTTTGAAATTCTTATTTATTGTACCTTTTGATATATAATAGTGGTATATTAAGATTTATAGAGCGTAAATAAATTAAGATTTAAACATCATATTTTTCAAAAATATGTTTAAAGTGCTTTTCGTTTTTGTAAACTCGAGCCAGTAAAGATGGGAACACAATCAGCAGTAATGGCATTGCAATTATAAACCCACCTATAACGGCTATCGCTAATGGTTGATGCAGTTCGGAACCTGTGCCGATTCCGATGGCTAGAGGCAATAATGCAATTATGGCGCCAAGTGCAGTCATCAGCTTCGGACGCAGTCGGGTTGAAATGGCATAGACAATTGAATCATTTACGTTTTGTGTTTCCTTAAATGTTTCTCTAAATTGCAGGAAAGTAAAAATGGCATTCTCGGCAATGATTCCAACAATCATAATAATTCCGGTGTAACTGCCAACATTGAGTGCTGTTCCTGTGAGGTAAAGCAATAAATAACTTCCAGAAATTCCTAAAACCGAAATTAATAATATCAACGTAGCGATTCTAAAGTCTTTGAATAGGAATAATATTACCCCGAAAACCAATAATGACGATGCTATTAAAATTAGTAATAATTCTTTGAAAGATTGTTGTTGTTCTTTATAAGCACCACCATATTCAATGTAATATCCAGAGGGCAAATGGATTTCTCGATTTACTTTGGTTTGAATTTCTTTCATCACGCTGCCAAGATCTTTGTTGTCTAACCTTCCTGTAATGACGCTCATCATTTGCAGATTCTCTCGTTGAATTTCTGCGATGCCTTTTTCAATACTAATATCTACTAAACTGGTTATAGGAACTGCTTTTCCGTTGGGTAAAAATAGTTTTAGCTGCTTGATATCTTCCAAACTTCGGTGTTGTCCGTTGGCATAAATCAATCTGATCGGAATTATGCGCTCGTTATCTAAAATGCCGCCAACTACATTCCCTTCGAGGGCTGTTTGAAGTTGAAATTGAAGATTGTTTGGCGAAATGCCATACTGCGCGAGTTGTTTATAATTGGGTTGAATATTGATGGCAGGCCCAGCATACACAACGCCGTCAAAAACATCGGCTGTGCCTTGAACTTTTTCAACAATGCCAGCAATTTGGCGGGCTGTTTTTTGTAAAATTTGTTGGTTGCTACCATAAACTTTTACTTCAATAGGTGACACAGAACTCATTAAATCACCCAGCATATCGCCAATAACTTGACCAAAATCGATTCTTAAAGCCGGCTGTGATGTTTCAACTTGATGGCGGATTTCATCAATAACATCATTACTGGTTTTGCTTCGGTTTTGCTTTAATTGAATTAAATAATCTCCGCGGTTTGGTTCTGTAATAAAAAATCCCATTTGAGTTCCTGTGCGTCGGCTGTATGCTTCGACTTCGGGCACGCTAATGATTATTTTTTCAACCTCATTTAGCATTCGGTCGGTTTCTTCTAGCGATGTTCCTGGCGGACTTTCATAATCGAGCACTATACTGCCTTCGTCCATTTCGGGTAAGAATCCGGTTTCTAAATTAGGAACAATTAATAGGATAGCTACTATCAATAAGATACAAAACGAAATGCTCAAGATGGGTTTTTGAATAAAATACGATATCCATTTTTGGGTTTTTACTTCATGTTTTGATGTTTCCTTGATTGCTCGAAATCCATTGTCTTTTTTTGAAAGTAATAAATAGACGACAGGAAGCAGCAACCAAGTTACAAAAAACGAACAAACCAAAGTTATAATCATAGTGTCGGTCAATACTTTAAAGTATGCACCAGCCACGCCACTCATGAGCACAAACGGCACAAAAATTACGATAGTACTGATTGACGAACCCAGCATGGCAGGAAATAAATAGCCAATTGATTTTTGTAACAATGAAACCGTTGTAGCTTGTGGATATTCTTCGTGCGTTCTATGAATTTGTTCCACTACCACAATGGCATCATCAATAATTAATCCCAAAGCAGCGGCAATTGCGCCAAGGGTCATAATATTAAAAGTAGCACCTGTAAGATATAAAACAATCAGCGTTAGCCCCAAGGTCACTGGAATTATAATTAAAATAGTAGCACTGGCTTTGGCTGATTTAAGAAACAAAACAGCAACTAAAATCGCCAGCAATAAACCAATCAATAAACTATCGGTAACGCTCTTAACGGCATCGTTTACAAAAGTAGCTTGCTCATAATAAGGTTTAATAGTTATTCCGCTAGGAACTATTTTTTTTAGTGCAATTAAATGTTCATTTACGTCGTTAGATATGGCGATTAAGTTGGAATTGGGTTGTTTAATAACAGCAATCAATATGCCTTCTTTGCCGTTTGCATTTACTTTTATATACTCTTTGGCTTCTTTAATTTCAACTTCAGAAATGTCTTTAAGGGTAACAATTCCTTTGCCGTTATTGAGAACAACTAAGTTTTCGAGTTCGTCTTTTCGGTCAACTTGAGCGTCTGTAATGGTTAAATATAAATAGCGATAATCGGCAAGATAGCCGTTTGATTTAATAAAATTTGTTTGGCTCAGCACCTGCGAAACTGCATCGGGCGTAATTCCGAGAGCGGTCATTTTGTTAAAATCGAGCGATAGCCAATATTCTTTTTCTTTGCCGCCAATAATTCTAATTTCAGAAACACCATCAATTTGCGACAGAAATGGTTTAATAGTAAAGTTGGCAATTTTCTTTAATTCCAGAGCAGATTTTCCTTTGCCTTCCATAGCAAACCCAATGACGGGCAAGATAGAAGGATTCATTTTCTCGACTGTAATTTGTGTGCCAGGAGGTAGGTTGTTTTGAATCTGATTAATCTGTTCTTCAATGCGGGTTTTGCCTAAATCTATGTCTGCATCCCAATTCATAAAGGCAGAAATCTCGCAGGTTCCGCGACTGGTTGTGCTGCGAACGGTCTTTAGCTCTTGCACTTTCTTGATGGCGTTTTCAAGTGGCTTGGTCACCGTGACCATCATTTTGTCTATCGGTTGTTGACCAGCGTCTGCAATGATTTTTATCTTAGGAAAAGTAATTTCTGGAAACAAACTGGTTTGCATTTTAGAATAAGCAAAGATTCCTCCTAGGATTATTAAGAAAATAATGGTGCTTAATCCATTTTTATGTTTTACAAAAAAGTTATTCATGCAGTTTAATTTTATTTGCTTTCAAATTAGATTCTAAAACCGATTAAAAAGATTTTTATTTGAAATTGCTTCAAAATTAGAATATTATTTTAGTTATTGATTAATGTTGATTTAAGAATACATTAAAATCTGAGTTTTGATTATTTTTAATAGCTTTTAAACCATAAAGTTTCTTTGAATTTAGATTCAACATTAAAGCTAACAAACAATAATTGAATATGAGTTTACATCAATATCAAAACGTTTTGATTTAATTAATGATTTGTATATTTACAAAAAAAAGATGATGAGAACACTTGTTATTGGCGATATTCATGGCGGACTTCATGGTTTACATCAAGTTTTAGAACGCGCAGAGGTGACTACAAATGACCAACTTATTTTTCTGGGTGATTATGTTGATGGTTGGAGCCAATCGCCGGAAGTCATTGACCTTTTGATTGAATTAGATCAAAAACAACAATGCACATTTATTAAAGGCAACCACGATCAGCTTTTTTTAGATTGGTTGCTGGGCAGAAAAGAAAATTTTGACGAAACTGTTTGGTACAAACATGGCGGCGAAGCAACGGTGACTGCTTATGAAAACATCGGCACTGCCAAGCGAGAAAAGCATATTGCTTTTTTGAAATCACTAAAAAACTATTATCTCGATGACCAATACAGATTGTTCATTCACGCTGGTTTCACGAATATGAATGGTGTCGATTTTGAATATTTTGACAAACTTTTTTATTGGGACCGAACGCTGTGGGAAACCGCAGTTGCACTTGATACAAATTTACAAACAACCGATTCTTGCTATCCAAAAAGATTCACATTATATCCTGAAATATATATTGGCCATACCCCCGTTACAAAAGTGGGCAGCACCATACCACTTCAAAAAGCATGCGTTTGGAATATCGACACCGGTGCGGGTTTCAAAGGGGCTCTAACCATCATGGATATTGACACAAAAAATTACTGGCAAAGCGAACCATTGCCCAATCTATATCCAATCGAAAAAGGGAGAAATGATTGATTAGAATCGTATTTCGAGCTTAAGATTGTTTTGAATTTCTAAAATGTTTTCAAGCTTTAGCAACTCTGTATTGTTGCAACATTAGAACTTTTTATTTTCTATTAAATATAAGACTTATTACGAAATGTGAACCGACATTTCGCCCTGTCTAGTTCTAAATTAAGTTCAAAGATTTATTACAACAATAAACAAAAAAGGCATCTTGTTGAAATTGATTTTAGGTACAAGCAAGATGCTCGCACGAGATAGGGGGAATCAAAGAAAGATTAAAAGTTAGATTTATGTTGCAGATTAGTTAATCTACTTGATGGTTAACTTTTTGGTTATATTGTCCAATCTTCTATGTCAATATCAACAAGTCTGACAAAGTCACTAACGTTTTTTGTTACTAATGTTAATTTATTGAAAATTGCTGTAGCACCAATTAATAAATCAAAATCATCTAAAATTTTTCCTTTAGTTTTTAATCTAGCTTTTTCTTTTGCGTAAATGTCGAGTGAAGGAAAAATAGGAATTACATCAAACTTAGTTTGGAACGTTTCTAGTGTTTTTCTATTTTTTTTCTTGATTTGTACTTTTTTCAACACCATATTTCAGTTCTGCAATTGTTATTTCAGAGATTAGGCAATTTCTAAAACCAACTTCATCAATTTTTGTATCAAGGTTGAATTTCCCATTTAAGAAATAGGCACAAATGTTGGTGTCTAAAAGATACTTTTTCACAAGTCAATTGATTTACGGCTGAACTTTCTATCTTTTTTTAAATCTGCCACAAAATCATCAACAGATTGATCGAGTTCAAATGCTCCAAATAATGATTTCCATGAAGTATCTTCTGTTTTTGTAGTTGTTTTCATCGACTTTGAAAGCTTTGCAATAAGTTCTAATTTATTGTTCGGGCTTAAACTTTTTAGCAAAGTAAAGTAGCTATCTATCAAGTTAACATTCAAATCTGTGGTCTTCATCTATATTTGGTTTAATTGCAACAAATTTATAAAAATAATCTTGGTTTCAAGTTTCTTTGTAGTTACGATATCAACATTTCCTTGCTAGAACTCGAACAACGCATCTTAATTATTGAAATTGATTTTGGGAACGAGCAAGATGCTCACACGAGCAGTGTGAGTTGTGCTATTTTGCATGAAGTTTTGCGCTATTTGCCTTCAAATATTCTTTGATTTGCTCAAAGTTCATATTTGCCATATCCAATGATATTTTGTCCTTGATAGCTCTAAAAGTTTTGACTGTGTCAAACTCTTTTTCTGGTGTTGCTTTTTTTGTTTCAGTCTTCATATTCTAATATTTCTTTTGGTGAACGTATTTCTAATGATTGATAATTTGAACGAATGTTGATAGAATTATAACCTCGAATTCGGTAAACATTTACTATGTGTTTGAAATTCCAACTTACCAAAATGTCTGCTTTATAAATTGTCGCTGTAGCAATGTGAACACAATCGTAAAAACTGGTTTTTCCAACAACATTTTCGGTTACATATTTTGTTGCAAGTATCAATATTTCGTCTGTAACAAGAACTCGTTCAGTATTTTCTTTTGGTAAATTTTTGAAATGTTCTTTCACATTTTCAGGTGCATTTAACAACTCTGTTTCTGTCAAGTCCGAAAACACACAAATAACTTTTCCTAATTTCACTCTTTCAAAAAGTTGTAAAGTATCCTCGTCAAATTCCTTGTCGAACGCACCACCAAATACAGAAGTATCAAAATAAAATCGTTGCATTTGTAAATTTATATTTTCTGTCGTAAAGTTACTAATTTTTTCTTCTCGTTTGACGGCTCGATCAGCCTACTATACAACATTTCCTTGCTAGAACTCGAACAACGCATATTTTATTGAAATTGATTCTGGATACGAGCAAGATGCTCGCACGAGCAAGAGGTAATTTTAATTGTCTAATAAAATTTGAACTTCTTTTAATAAAACTGGTAAATTTTTAATAACAATTCCCCAAACTATATCATCAGAAACAGAATCATAACCATGAATTATTCTATTTCTAACATCTACAATTTTTCTAGAATTTGAGATTTCAATTTCGCTGTTTTCTTTCAGAATCCTGCTCATTGCTTCTCCAATGATTTCAATATTTCTCTCAACCGCTCTTTTTGTTTTCAAATCATTCTGATAGTTTTCAAACATTTTTGGAGATTCAATAAAATAACTTTCAATCTCGTTTATAGAACTTACTATGTCGAATAACCAAGTTTTAATATTGTTATCCATAAATCAATTTTTTATTTTGATTAATAGTTTTTCTGAAGTATGGATTTTTTATCGCTTTTTCTTCCAATAAGTCGATACTTCTTTTTAAAATATTTTCAAGAGAAAATTTTAGGTTGTAATAATTATCTCCATAGTCAAGTACGTCTAATTGTTCAAAATCTACAATTAAATCCACGTCACTTTCATTATTAAACTTGTCAGTTAAAACCGAGCCAAAAGCGAACAAAGATTTAACCTTATGTTTTTTACATAAAGCTAAAATATCTTTATTATGATTTTCAAATAAGTTCATTTTATTCAATTTCAACTCCAAATTTAGACAAAAAAATTAGATTTCTGTTTTCAGCAGTTTTTTTAGCATTTCTGCCATCGTTCCTCTACCACACGTTAGTAGCGAACTTCGGAACGAATTATTTTCTGTTAAACATAAAAATTCTTGCGAAACGTTAACGTGAACTTACCACAAAATTCGCAATTGCGATTAACGGCTGTTAGCGGCTGGGCAATTTTAGTGAATGACTAAATAGTAAATTATACCGATGATAATTATTTCAATTAAATTTATTTGGAAATATTTTTGCGTAATGCTTTTTATTACTTTGTCAATCAAAAATATAAGAAGACTATAAAATAAAAGTCCTATTGCGAAAATCAGATTCCAACCGGATCGATCGGGACTTAAAAAATAAGATATGGAACATACAATTGCAGCAATCG
>CAIXNQ010000201.1 GCA_903920835.1 uncultured Bacteroidota bacterium
GGCAAAAAAGGTCTTCATTTCTGAAAACCTTTTCCAATTTTAGCGGTCTGGACGGGACTCGAACCCGCGACCCCGTGCGTGACAGGCACGTATTCTAACCAACTGAACTACCAAACCTCTGCTTAATTGCGAGGGCAAATATAGCACTGGTTTTTAAATAAACAAGTGTTTTGATAGATTATTTTTGAATATTATTTTTATTCTATTTGAAAGATTGTTTTTCAATAAGATAAGTAGTTAATATTTTCTCGAAACCTTCTTCAACTGCCACAGGAACGTATTTAATTTTGTTTTGTGCACAGGTCAATGCTAGGTTTTTAAAATAGGATTCTACTTTTTCTTCATAAAATTTTTTGACATTTTCTGAATATATATTAATCACTTCGCCCGATTCAAGGTCGATAAACTTTCGAGGCGCGTCGTCAAAATCAAAATTTAATTCGGTTTTTTTGTTGATAACATGAAATAAAACTACTTTATGTTTGTTATGTTTCAAATGTTGCAACGCATTGATAAGTCCTGTTTGGTCGGTGTCCTGAAAAAGATCGGTAAACAAAACAATCATCGAGCGGCGGTGCATTTTTTCGGCAATCTGGTTCAAAAACGTTACGGTGTCTGTGGCTTTGGTTTGTTTTGGGTCGCTCAAAACGGATTCTAGTTTGTTTAAAACCATTCGGTGGTGGCGGTCGCTTCCTTTTTCTGGGGCGTAATATTCGTAGGTGTCGGAGTAAATACTCAACCCAACGGCGTCTCGCTGTTTCTTTAGCAAACTCATTAAAACTGCCGATGCGAGCACTGAAAATCCTATTTTATTTTCATAAAAATTTTGATTTGCATTCAGTTTCGGATAGTGCATTGACGAGGAGTTGTCGATAATTAAATGGCATCTGAGGTTGGTTTCTTCTTCAAATCTTTTGGTATAAAGTCGGTCGGTTTTAGCAAATAATTTCCAGTCGATGTGCTTGGTGCTTTCTCCCGAATTGTAAAGCTTATGTTCTGCAAATTCTGCTGAAAAACCATGAAAAGGACTTTTGTGCATTCCAGAAATAAAGCCTTCTACTACTTGGTTGGCAAGCAATTCAAGATGTTGAAAGCTGGATATTTTTTCATTTTGTGATTCTATTTTCATCAACAAAGGTTGTCTTTAATTCGGTTTTATATATTTTAAAATGTCAATTTATTCTAAAAATCAATTGCTGTTTGATGCGATTATTTGATTGTAAAGAACGGCTTTTCCGTCGGTCAATAATGATATAAAATGACAAATGTGCATCAGTCTATCATATAAATTTTCTTTCTCTATTCGATGGATTTCGGGCAGTAATTGGAGCAGCAATTGGTCGTAATTTGTAGCTTGTTCGTTGTTTTTGTTATTATAAGCGGTAATGAATTTGTCTAATAAATTATTGATAATTTGATAGCCAGAAATCTCTTTTTCAACAACTTCTCGGCTTTGATAAATGTTTTTGACGCTTAGTTTTATAATGTCATCCATTTGAGCTTTGTATTTGCTTTTGTCAATTAAAGCACATTTGAATGTTCCTTCAAGAATCGATTCTTCGTTTTCAACAAAAATGCGAACAACATCATTAATCAAATTTCCTATAGCGAGCGCACGAAGATAGCTAATTCGGTCTTCTTTTGTGGTGAGCGAATTATATTTAGAAGTGTCAATGGTGTCTTTAACCAATTTTATCAAATATTCTAAAGCATAATCTTCTGAAACTAAACCGAGGTTAATTCCGTCTTCAAAATCAATAATAGTATAGCAAATATCATCAGCAGCCTCGACCAGAAACGCTAACGGATGTCTTTCATATCCAATATCGTCTTGATTTTTATTGCTAATAAGTCCTAGTTCATCAGCAACTTCTTGAAAAAAAAGTTTGTCTGATTGGAAGAAGCCGTATTTTTTATCGGCAATATTTGCAGTTGGTTTTTTGGGTAAACTCTCTTTTGGATATTTCATAAATGCGCCCAAAACGGCATAAGTCAACCTCGAACTGCCCTCGATTCCGGGTCGTGATCTCGTTAAAACTGAAAATCCGTTGGCGTTTCCTTCAAAATCTATCAAATCCTGCCATTCTTTTGCGGTCAATTGTTCTTTGAATTGTTTCCCTTTTCCGATAGAAAAATATTCTCCGATGGCTTTTTCGCCCGAATGCCCAAATGGCGGATTTCCGATGTCGTGTGCTAAAGCTGCAGCGGCTACAATCGCACCAAAATCATTTGCTTGAAATCCGTGAATTGATGACAGATGCGGATGTTTCTCGATTATTTTTTTTCCGACCAACCGACCGATTGACCGACCTACAACCGATACTTCAAGACTGTGCGTTAATCGGGTGTGAACAAAATCGGTTTTAGAAAGTGGAATCACTTGTGTTTTGTCTTGCAAACTTCGGAACGCCGATGAAAAAAAGATTCTGTCAAAATCGACTTCAAAACCAAGCCGGGTGTCGTCTTGTTCAATTCGCAAGCGTTTCCCTTTGTCGCCTTGACGTTTTAAAGATAAAAGTTGTTCCCAGTTCATCATATTTCTAGTTATTTTGAGCTTTTGTTTTTATTCTTTTTTTTCATTTGCCAAAAAGAAATTGCGTGATTTCTTCGGATAACGATTAAAACTCTTGTCGCTTGGATTTGTAATTACGGATTTGATATTGATTTTATCGCCCAATTTAAAACTTGATTCCGTGTATTGATAATCTAATAGAAATTCGCCACAGAAATAATTTCCCTCGGCATCTTTTTCGATAATTCCTGTATATACTCCTTTTTCTTTTGACATGTTTGATTTATTTGAGAACAATGTTGTTTTGAATGAATGTTCTTCCAATACTATGCAAATTAACAGCTTTTAAATTAAATGCCCTATAATTTTAGTTTTGTTTTAATTCTATTAACGCCATTTTTAAATAAAATGGTAGAATAACAAAAAATGAATTATTTTTTTAGGATTGAATTTTAAAACCCTTCCATTTTTTCGCAATTGTATCCGTTTTCACTTAAAAAAGCTAATGTTCTGGGCAGTGCATATTCCAATCGTGGGAATGCTTTGACACTGTCGTGAAAAACAATAATGCTGCCCGAAGTTACGTTTTTTATCACGTTATTCAAACATTCTTCGGGTGTTACTGTAGTGTCGAAATCGGCACTCAATACGTCCCACATGATTATTTTGTATCCTTTTTGTCGGAGTAATTTGCCTTGATTTTTCTTGATTTTTCCATAAGGTGGTCTAAACAACATTGAATTGTTTTCAGGCAATTGCTCTTGACAGTTCAAGATGTCTTTCAAGTATTTTTCGTTCGCTGTTTCCCAACCTTTGATATGGTTTTGTGTATGGTTGCCTATGGCGTGTCCGGCATCTTGAACGGATTGAAAAATAGTTGGATTTTTCTGAATGTTTGCGCCAATACAGAAAAAAGTAGCTTTGGCGTTATATTGGTCTAATTGTTCCAGTACCCAAGGCGTAACTTTTTCTGTTGGTCCATCGTCAAAGGTTAAGTAAACTGTTTTTTTATTGGTAGCGATTGACCAAATATAGTTTGAGAACAACCATTTGATAAGTCTGTTGGTTTTTATCCAGTAAAATCTCTTTTGAGTTTTCATTACTTCGATTTAGGATTTATACAAAAAAAGTAGCAACGATGAAGCTGCTACTTTTTGATTTTTTAATACTATTTACTGCTGTTTATTCTGCATCACGATGAAAATAGTCAAACGTTTTGTTGAGCGTGTTGAAAGTGCCTTTACATTTGTTGTAATATTCCATGTCATTCGATTCTTTCATCACTAACAATAAACTTCTGTATCGTTCGATATCGGTAATGATTTCGCTGCCTAATGATCTTTGTTCTGCGGCACGCATGGTGCTGTAATATTTTAGATTTTCTACATATTTCTTAATGAGTTGGTCGAGCACTTTTCGAGCTTTGGCTGGTTCATTAACTTCATAATAGCCTTTGGCAAGCGGTTCAACAGCGGTGTAATATCCAAAATTATCAATAGGCATTTTTGCTAAACACAAATCAATTATTTTCTTGGCTTTGTCTTTTTTGCCTTCGGTTAATAATTGCTCAACAAGTCGCACCATATTGGTTCTGTATGAGATACTGTTTTTTCTGGTTTCAGGATCGTGATAAATTTTAGGACTATCGCTATTGCCCCAATCCCATTTCATAATAATGTCATACATTTTATCTGAATCTATCTGACCCATATCAAGCGGACTAGCATCTTTAGGGATTGGCGTTTTTAGCGGAACTAATTTAAACACCATTCCGTCGAGCTGCAAATATTCTTTCATCCAGAGATAATCGTCATCGCCAAAACTTCCGCCGCTAAAATAGATAGGACGTTTCCAATTATTGTTGGCAATAATGTCAAGCATCATCAAGCGGTTTTTATAAATTCCGTGGTCTTTAATGTCGATGTCAATGTAAGGAACGATTGAATCATTGAACTTTGGATTGACCACTTTATTCTTAATTATAGCTTCTTTATCTATCGGAATTCTAATTTTATCTGTTGGATAGAAATGATATTTTTGACCGTTGGGCATTTCAACCATCGTTCTTGGGTCGTCAAAAGCAATAAACTCTAAGAATTTTTTAATATCCAGTCGCTCTTCGGTTGTTTTACGTTCAATAACAAAATCGAGCTTGTCTCCCACATATTGATTGTGTGTAAAATTAATCGGCAAAGGTTCTGACTGATATGCCTTCATTTTCATTTGGTCGATATACCAATCAGTCATGAATAAACTGGTGTTTACAATTTTGACATCGGTTCTGTAATTTTCAATTTCTTGCGCATACCAAAGCGGGAAGGTATCATTATCGCCAATTGTAAACAGGATTGCGTTGGGCTCGCAAGAGTCTAAATAGGCTTTTGCCATTGCTACGGCAGTATATTTGTTAGATCTATCGTGATCATCCCAGTTTTGAGACGCCATTATTACAGGGCAAGCAAGTAAAGAAACACCAATAACTATTGGCACAGCGATTTTTGGTTGCAAATAATCTTTGATTGTTTCATAAATGGCAAATACACCAAAACCAATCCAAATTGCAAAAACATATAACGATCCAACCAAAGCATAATCTCGTTCACGGGGTTCAAATGGTCTTTCGTTTAGGTAAATTTTCAAGGCAATTCCTGTAAAAAGAAACAACGAAAGCAATACATAAAAACTTGACAAATCTTTTTTGGCATGGTATAACAACCCTAAAAGTCCCAAAATTAAAGGAATTCCAAAATAGAGATTTCTTCCTTTGTTTTTTAAAGCATCTGTAGGTAAGTTTTTTTGTGAACCCAAATGAAATTCGTCTAAAAACGGAATACCACTAAGCCAGTTGCCGTCTAAAACATCTCCTTTTCCTTGGATATCATTTTGTCTTCCTACAAAATTCCACAGAAAATACCTCAGATACATGTGCCCTAGCTGGTAATTAAAAAAATAGGATAGGTTATCCAAAAATGTTGGTTTGTTTATTGTTTCTGATTTTCCTGTTTCGGGATCGGTAATCGAAATCGGTTCGCCTTTAATATTTCCC